>CAYMGZ010000253.1:3837-4933 GCA_964390095.1 uncultured Lachnospiraceae bacterium
GGCGGCGTTTATTGCCTCGCTTGCATAACCGTGCCCTTGAAAGCGTCCGGAAACCAAGTATCCCAGTTCGGTAACAGGGGAGGAGCCAACCATGCCGGGTTCAAAACCGCAGCGGCCAATCAATTCCCCCGTCGTATTCAGGAATATTCCCCAGAGGCCATAACCTCGGAAATGATATGCAGCGGGGATGTATGCTTCGTGCAGTTTGAGACGTTCTTCCAGGGTATGGGATGGTTCACCGGAAAAACGGGCAACAAAAGGCTCGGACAAAATATTGTGCAGGGCGGGAATGTCAGGGAGGGAAAGCTCACGCAGGGTCAGGCGCTGGCTTTTTAGAATGACGGCGGGGAGGTTGTTTGCATGTTGGTATACTTGGCATAAAAATGCAGGTGTGATTTCTTCAAAACCCTCGATCATATAGTTTGCCATGCCAAGTTCCTGATGGCCGGAGTTTGGGTTGTAAAAAGCAAGCCTTGCCATCCCGGCAGCTTTTGCCGCAAGGAGGCCGTTTGTGGAATCTTCGATTACAAGGCATTCCGATGGGGAGACCCCAAGTTCCCTTGCCGCTAAAAGGAAGATATCAGGCGCAGGCTTTGGGTTTGCAACTTGCATCCCGGATATGATTTTTTGCAAAAAACCACCAAGCTGTAAACGATCTACTGTATCAAGGATTTCCTCAAGCGGGGAGGAAGAAGCGATTGCAATCAAGAATCCTTCCCGGTGTAGTGCTTCCATCAATTCCCGTACATATGGGATTATGGGATAACCTTCCAAGGCAACAAGTTCCTTTTTTGCTGCATCATTGGCTTCCATCAGAGTCTCGATGGAAAATGGAAGTTGCCATTTTTCCTTGACCACTTCAAGCATATGTTTTGCGGTGCTTCCGATAAAAGAATAACAGAATTCTGTTGTGAGCGTGACATTAAATTTATTTAGGGCACGGATGGCAGCGCGGGCATGCAATGGCTCACTGTCAATAATTACACCGTCCATATCAAACAAAATTGCCTTTAACATAAGACCTCCTAATATATATGGAAAGAAAAATTTTTGGACATCATTTATAGTATCATGGGTAAGGAAGAAAAGCAAACAA
>CAYMGZ010000254.1:0-4914 GCA_964390095.1 uncultured Lachnospiraceae bacterium
GCCTTTTGCAGCATCTGAAGGAAGTGGAGGAGCCGTTTGAGAAAAACCAGATCGGTTCCTCGGCGATGGCGTACAAGCGCAACCCGATGCGCAGTGAGCGCATCGCCTCCCTTGCCCGTTACGTGATGGTGGATGTGATGAACCCGGCGATTACTTCGGCGACCCAGTGGTTTGAGCGCACGCTCGATGATTCCGCGAACAAGCGGCTTTCCATACCGGAGGCGTTCCTCGCGGTGGACGGTATTTTAGACCTCTATATGAATGTGGTGGATGGGCTTGTGGTGTACGAGAAAGTGATCGAAAAACATCTGATGGCGGAGCTTCCGTTTATGGCAACCGAGAATATCATGATGGACGCGGTCAAGGCGGGCGGCGACAGGCAGGAGCTGCACGAGAGGATCCGCACGCTCTCGATGGAGGCGGGGCGCAATGTCAAGGAGTGCGGGCTTGAAAACAACCTGTTAGAATTGATTGCAAAAGACCCGGCGTTCCATTTAAGCCTTGCAGAACTACAGGAAGCGATGGACCCGGCGAAATATACGGGGCGTGCGAAGGAACAGACCGAGGAGTTTATCGCGGAGGTAATTGAGCCGGTTCTTGTGGAAAACCAGGAGCTGCTCGGAATGAGGGCGGAGATTACGGTGTAGATGGTAAATCTTGAATATTACCGGATTTTTTATGAGGTGGCAAAGGCGGGGAGCATCACGGCGGCGGCGGAGAAGCTTTGTATCTCCCAGCCCGCGGTGAGCCAGACGATAAAACAGTTGGAGGAAGGGCTGGGAAGCCCTCTGTTTACGCGGGCCTCCAGGGGGGTGCGCTTAAGGGCGGAGGGGGAAGTCCTTTTTTCCTATGTTGAAAAAGGGCTTGGCACATTACTTGCCGGGGAGGAAGCATTCCGCAGCATGGTCAGCTTAGAGCAGGGGGAAGTCCGCATCGGGGCGAGCGACATGACCCTGCGCTTTTATCTGCTGCCTTACCTTGAAACCTTCCACGTGAAATATCCGAGCATCCGGGTGCAGGTCACGAACGGGCCAACCCCGGAGACCCTGCGGCTTTTAAAGGAAGGGCGGATTGATTTCGGGATCGTGAGTTCCCCGGGGAAGGATGAGGATTTTGTGGTTCGGCCAGTGCGGAAATTGAAAGATACTTTTGTGGCGGGAAGCCGTTTTGCGCACCTGCGCGGGAGGAAACTCCCTTTCGCGCTGCTAAATGAACTTCCCGTAATCTGCCTTGAGCAGGATACAAGCACAAGGGCATGTGTGGACCGTTATCTGGCCGGGCAGGGGGTAAGTTTAAAGCCGGAGTTTGAATTGGCGACAAGCGACATGATTGTGCAGTTCGTGCTCCGGAATTTGGGCATCGGCCTGGTTGTTGCGGATTTTGCGGCGGAATATGTTCGTGCGGGTGAACTGTTCTATCTTGAATTTGAGAAGGAACTCCCGGAGCGGGAATTTTGCGTCGTGACGCGCGGGCGGCGGGTGATATCGCGGGCGGCGGAGGCGCTGCTTTCGATGCTGCCATAGGAGGGATGAGGGTGGGTGTCCGGCAAAGGAGGGTATGGTAATGGGAAAAGGATGGGTCGTTGGCGGTGGACGGCAAAAAGCAGCCCTGGAAGAAGAAGATGAGGCTGCCGGGAGAGGGCCGGCAAAAGGTGGCACCCGCCAGTTAGGCCAATGGAGTGGGGTGCGTCCATGAACGAGAAAAAAAAGAAACAGAACAATAGGCGGGTATCGTTCCTGCGCTGGTTCATTATATTGGTCTTTTGCCTTTTAGGAGCGATTGTCGGTGCGGTGTCAAGGCAGATTTCGAAAAAAATGTCTGAAGCGGCCATACAAAATGTAAGTGAAAGCCTTGACCTGATCAAATCTGCCATCGAGGCAATCTTGCGCAGTGAGGCGGAATTCCAGAAGCTCATTGCCAAGGAAGTTGCACGCTTAGATGACCCGGCAGATTATATCCGTGCCTACGAGCGGAACCGGACAATGGCGCGGATTTCTTTGGTCTTAACCGGAAAGAGGGAAGGGATATCCAGCAACGGCGCTCCCTTTTTTGAGGAGGAGCTTGATTTTTCCTCCGGCGGGATGATTGAGGGGCTGCCCGTTTCCAAATCCTACGTAAATTATATGGGAACCTGGTCTTATACAATCAAATGCCCCGTGGAAAAGGAAGGGGAGCAGATCGGGACGCTCTATGTGGAATATATTTATGATGTGATTGACAAATCCCTGCCGAACGGGTTTTACAACCAGGAAGCGACTTTGTATATTATGGATGCCCAGAGCGAACGTTTTGTCCTGAGACCAAAAGGGATGGGGCAGCGGGAAGCAGGGCATTTGAACCTGGACGATTTTTACCGGGTGAACAACATACAGGATGAGACAATCCGTAAGGAGATCACAGATTGCCTAAAGGAAGGGAAAAATGCCCTGTTCTACCATGATATCCGGAAAGTGAAGGCACTCAACTATATGTGGTCGGTCAATGACGGGAGTATTTTCCTGGTGGGTTATGTCCCTGTTGCGGCAATCCAGCGGGAGGGCAAGACGGTCAACCAGAATATCCTGATCGTTGTGGCATCCATGCTGATTGCGTTCCTTTTATGTGTCGCGCTATATTACCTGAACTTCAGGCAGCAGGAGCGGGTCCGCAAGGAGCGGGAGACGGAGCGCAGGCTCCACAACAAACAGCTTTCGGAAGCGCTGCGTGCCGCCCAGATTGCCAGTGAGTCAAAGACCATGTTCCTCTCCAATATGTCCCACGATATCCGCACGCCGATGAACGCGGTGCTCGGTTTTACCACCCTTTTGGCAAAGGATGCGGAAAATCCTGCCAAGGTGCGGGAATATACAAAAAAGATTATGGCTTCCGGCCAGCATCTTTTAAGCCTGATCAACGATATCCTGGATGTCTCCAAGATTGAGAGCGGGAAAGTTGTGCTTAATTATGAAAAATTCAACCTCAATGATGTGGTTTCATCCGTGGAGGCGATCATCCAGCCGATGGCAAAGGCAAAGGGCCAGGAATTTAGTCCGGAGGTAACGGGAATCCGCCATGAATCTTTGGTTGGGGATGAGACAAGGATCAACCAGATCCTGATCAACCTCCTTTCCAATGCGGTCAAATACACGCCGGAGAACGGGCATATCTGGCTGCGCATGATTGGGCTCAGGCAGCGTTCCAGCCAATATGATCACATCCGGATCGAGGTGGAGGATGACGGTTACGGCATGACAAAAGAATATTTAAAGAAAATTTTTGATGCGTTCACGCGGGCAGAGAACAGTACGACGAACAAGGTCCAAGGGACCGGGCTTGGCATGGCCATCACCAAGAGCCTGGTGGACCTGATGGGCGGAACCATTGAAGTGACCAGCGAGGTGAACCGCGGTTCCCTTTTTAGGGTGGAACTGGAACTGCGCATCCCGGAGGAACAGATTGACTTGCAGTTTTTAAAGGAATTGGGGATTGCCCGGATTCTTTTGGTAGGCGGGGAAGAAAAAAGCAGGGAAGATATCCGCCGCCTGATGGACGGGGAGGTCAGCCTTACGGTCCTGGACGGGAAAGAGGAAGCCATGGCGCTGCTTGAGCGGGATGGGGATACCCCACAGCTTATCCTCCTAGATTGGGAAACCTGTGGTCTTGCGGTTCTGGAAGCACTGAGGGAAAGGCTCTTAGGGCAAGTGCCTATCCTGCTACTTGCGAAATATGACGCGGAGGGGCTTTCGGAAGCGCTTTTGGTTTCACGTACCAATGTCTTGACAAAACCGTTCTTTGTCACTGCATTCCGGGAGAGTGTGATGGAACTGTGGTCGGATCCAAAGAGTGCAGGGGAGCCCGAACCACAGGATGCGGCCGATGATTTAGGGGGGCTGCACTTCCTTGCAGCGGAGGACAATGAGATCAATGCGGAGATTTTGGTGGAGCTTTTGGAAATCGAAGGGGCGGACTGTGAGATTGTAGGGAATGGTAAATTGGCCCTGGAGCGGTTCTGCGAGTCCGAACCGGGAACGTTCGATGCGGTTCTTTTGGATGTCCAGATGCCGGTAATGAATGGGCACGAAGCCGCGCGGGCGATCCGCGCCTTAAAAAGGGAGGACGCGCGGCAAATCCCAATCATTGCCATGACGGCAAATGCTTTTGCGGAGGATGAAAAAGCGGCACTTGATGCCGGCATGGATGCCCATGTGGCAAAGCCGCTTGACATGGGGGTATTAAAAAAAGTTGTGAAACAGTATGTCGGACGAAGTGTGAATGAACTTCGAGAATAGAGCAGTTTTTTGGTTTTAAGTTCATTCACACGGCTATTTGTGTCTGCGCGCTGCCTGCACAAATAGCTGATGCGCAAAAAGCGGCGCAGAAATGAGGATCATTATGAAAAAGTGGGAAATAGGGCGCATGCGCAAGGGTGCCACAGTGTTGTTTGCCGGATTAGCGGCGCTGGCATTTGTTTCGTGTGGGAACGGGGAAAAGGACAAGAACCTGCTTTCCGGACAGGAGAAGGACGGAAGGGTTGTCAATCTGTTCAGCCCCATGGAAAAAGTTGACCCGGACGCGGAAAATGTAGCAAGGAGCGCGTCAGACCTTACGATTATGATGGCAGAGGAAGCGCTTGGTGTGACCGTGGCTTACAATACCTACACGGCGGAGAGTTACCAGGATAAGACATATGACGATGTCACGCTTGAGCGTGCGCGCAACGACATGGATGACATCTACCTGCTCAACCCCGATACCTTGCTGACATTGGCCGCAGAGGGGAAACTTGAGGACTTATCGGGGCTTTCGTGTGCGAAAAACCTGCGGGAGATCATCAAGGTTGCCAACACGGTGGATGGCAAGCTCGTGGCAATCCCGCAGGAAGTGGTTGCTTACGGCCTGTTTGTAAATATGGATTTATTTAAAAAATATAACATT
>CAYMGZ010000255.1:0-4895 GCA_964390095.1 uncultured Lachnospiraceae bacterium
GTAATAATACCGCTCGATAAAAGGGGAAAAGCGTTCTCTTAAGTAATTTATTAATTTTCATTTTTAGCCTTGTTCTTTTTCATTTCTGATGCTATAATCCAAACTGCTTTCGTACAAAATATTTTTGGGACATTTTCGTGCAACGCCATGCAAATTGATGGTTCACTGGTCATGGGAGGATAATGAATGAAAGCTTTTATAAAAAAATATAGTCACGCATGGGTACTGCTTTATTTTATCTTTTATATGCAATGGTTCACATGGTTGGAGCGGACAGTTACTACAAAATTTACGGTGGTCCATTTAAAACTTGACGATAGTATCCCGTTTTGCGAACTTTTTGTCATTCCATATTTTTTATGGTTTGCATATATTTTCCTGTCGGTCGCTTATTTCTTTTTTAAGGACCGCAGCGAATTTTACCGCAATGTTGCGTTTTTATTTATTGGCATGACCATCTGCCTTACCATTTACACCCTCTGGCCGAATGGCCATGACCTCCGGCCGGATCTTGATGCGCTTGGCCGCAGCAACATTTTTACCCGGATCATGGAATGGCTGTATGGCACGGATACGTGCACGAATGTCTGCCCGAGTATCCACGCCTTCAATTCCATCGGTGCCTGCATCGCGATTTACAAGAGCCGGCATTTAAAGGAAAAACGCGCACTGCGCACCGGTTGCCTGATCCTCACGGTATTAATCTGTATGTCCACTGTATTTTTAAAACAGCATTCTGTTTTTGATGTAATCTGCGCCTGCATCCTTTCGGTTGTGATGTATGCCGTTGTCTATGTGCCGGACTATGCCAGACTGCGCGCAAAACTGCACACCCGGCGCACGGATACCGGAACCGTACAGTAAAGGAACCACCCGAATGCCGTACCCCTTGGCATCCCTGACCTGGTACACCCGCCGGGTCAGAGATGCCAAAGTTATGTGCCATGGAATTCTTTTCCTTCTACACAAATTTAAAAATTTTCCCCGCAATTGTATACCCGACCTTCACAATCCCCCTCCCAAGGCGGGATTTAAAATTCATGCTCCGGCCAAGCAGGTTGTTATGGATTTTCCGGTATAATTTCCTGTCTTTTTTCTTTAAATCCTCCCACAGTTTTTCTTTCTTCGCAATGCTTTCCGGCGAGCCTTCCTTGATCAGGTACACGGATGTTACTGTCATCATGATGGAAAGATATTTTATCATATAATTCCGCAATTTCTTGTTCTTGAGCGCCGTGACATCACAGCAGTCAATCATGTAGCGGTTCACGCGCTCCTGCTGGTCAATGCGTTTGATCATGTTCGCCACCGTCACGGACTGGTCATCCCTGCCAATAAAATAACGGTACAGGTTCACGTCCAGATAGTACATTGTTTTTACGTTTGGCAGTGGCTGATACACAAAAATATTGTCCACGTAAAATGTATGTTTTGGAAGTTCCAGCTTACAGTCACGCAAAAGCTTTGTGCGGTAAATGACGGAATGCATCAGGATATAATGCCCCTGCCGGAAATATTTCACCTCATCCCATGTAAAGATGCGGTTTACCGGCAATGCCGTCCGGTAATTGATCACTTTTTTTGTGTTTTCCGTCACTTTCTCGTAAACATAATTTGCGATCATCATGTCCACGCTGTTCCCACTGCCAAGCAACTGGTGCAGGGTATCAAGTACCGTGCAAAAAGCATCCCCATCCAGCCAGTCATCACTGTCCACAACCTTGAAATAAATCCCCGAAGCCTGCTTTAGCCCCGCATTGACTGCCTCGCCATGCCCGCCGTTCTCCTGATGTACCACCCTGACAATGGTTGGGTAACGTCCTGCATATTCATCCGCAATCTGCGCCGTCTCATCCGTTGAGCCGTCATCCACGATGATAATCTCAACATCCTCCCCCCCAACCAAAATGCTGTCAATGGCATGCTGCATATATGCTGCGGAATTATAACACGGAACCGTGACTGTCAAAAGCTTCATAATGTGCCTCCATTCTCAATAAATTGCTATAAAATAGTAATCCCTTCCCCCAAGGAAATTTTCTGCCTCCCGAAGCGATAGCCTTACTTTTCTCCCGCTTTCAGGACGGATCACATTGACGCTGGTCTTGTCATAACCCGTGATCAGTATGGCCTCACCCTTTTCGTTTACCGCAATCACAGGATTTTTCATATGGACATAGTAAAGCGCCTCGTCAAGTGTTATTCCGGAAAGTTTCATCACATGGCTGTGCAGGTACTGGGCAACCCAGTCCACTAACAACCCATCCTCCACCCGGTACTGCGCCGTGTCCGCCTCAACATTAAAGTAGTTGAACAACATCCTCACACATGCCATCAGCGAATTTCCGGCACTTTGCGATGTTACAGGCGCAATGTCACGCAATTCCGCTGATGCCGCCTTCACCCCACGGCTCCAGATCACGGCACCGTCACTGCCTATTACGGACCCGGTCGCCTCGTCCGCCATGGCAATCGCCTCACCCGGCTTTCTTGTCATCTGCACGATGGAACCATACGCATAGGTCAGGTAATAGTTTCCGAAATACTCCGGCATGTTGATGCGCACCGTTGTATTTTCTTTGATTACTACATTTTCCGTCCCCGCGGTACGCGGGATTTCCGTGATCTGCATATTCTCCGGCAGGGAAAGATAGTATTCCGTCTTCATCAGTTCCGTCACCCGTTTCGAGAGCAGGATTGCCTTGCTTTTGCCCGCCATCTGGTTTAGGATATAATCCGGCTCCGCCACCTGGTAAAAACGCCCATCCGCAGCGCCGCGCACAACACGTTCCAGACGCACGACATTATCTTCAACCTCGGCATCCACGACATAGTACCCATCCTTCTCATAGTTTTTCAGCCGGCTGCCGTTAAAATCCACAATCTCAACCGTCTCATATGCCGCGACCAGGGTACCATCCTCATAAAAAACCGCGTTTTCCCGCTTGGATGTCCCAAGGATCAGGTTATCGTATGTCATGCCAAGAAGCCCCAATATCTCCCCTTCCTTTGCATGGATTTCACGGATGTTCCCCAAATCAAGGTCCATGACATAAACCACATTGGTACGGCCCCTCTCATCTTCCGGCTGCCATGCCAGCATGTGCAATGTCTCGGAATATGCCATCCCATCTTCCATCACATTGTCCGCGATTACGGAAAGTGTATTTGTGATCAAGTTATATGAATATATTGTATCATAAATATGGAAATAAAAAATTTCCTGATAGTTGCAATACGCAAACCCCCCCATGGTTTCCTTCAAAATCTCGTAAGTCGTATTGACCGGGAAATAGGCGCGCTCCTCCACCGTCTGGTCTGCCGGATGGTAGGTGTAAAGGATCATGGCAACCCTCCCCTCATATTCTCCCCGGTTCATATAGCCGTATACAAGAAAATCCACCGAGCCTGTATCATCAATCGAAAGCAGGCGGATATCGTGCTTATCATAAGTATCGCGTATCCGGTCGGAATCCTCCTGCTCAAACGTGAATGCGGTTGTAAGCAGATTATCGGTTGCCGTATAGACATAAAGCGTTCCCCGGCGCACAAATGCGACCCTTGTGTTATCATAATTTGCAAGGGCATTCAGCTCCGTGTCCGGTGTGATCCCCAGCTTAAATTCGTTCTTGGTCAGGCTTGTGTTCGCTACGTCAAAGACCGCCTCCATGGAGCGCTCATAATTGTAGAGGTACACGCGGGCAGAGGTATAACGGAAACGGAAATATTCCCGGACATAATAGCGCTCGATGCCGGTCGTGGTGTTAAGCTCCATTAAGGTGCCAAGCATAACCGAGGCAGTATCCTGCGTATATTCCGTAATGACAGGGGTTTCCTCACCAAGCACCCGTGGCTCTAAGGAACCATAGCTTAAAAAGTCAAGGCTGTTATGGATATCTGCGTGGGAAAAATCCGTTTCATCCGCATTTTTCTTCGTTTCCAGATATTTTTTTACATTTTCGCTCTTTCCTTTGTCAAGCAGGGAATCGTGGAACATTTTCACAAATTCCAGTTTTTCTGTCAGGTGCGAGTTTGCATACGGTTTAAACCGTGTGTAGTAATAGATCCGCTTGCTTTCATTGCTGATCAATGTCAGCTTGACCACATATTCCCCACCGGCGGCATATTCGCCTGTCAGGCGCAGCTTTGCACTTTTTTTCTCCACGGGGCCGGACGGACCGGAAACCTCCTTTTTTTCAAGCGAGATCACGGAGCCTTCCTCCAGTTTTGTCCCAAGTGTGGTATCATAGATTTCATAATTTACTTTTTTGATGTTATAAGCATTTTCCGCAATCAGAATCTCCACGTTCTCCCCCGGCGCAATCGGGGTTATGCTCTCGCGGAACAACACTGCGTTAAGGTTGGAGCAATACCCATGCATCAGGTTGATCTCCCCGCCCCGCGTGAGCACTGTCACAACCGGCAGGGTTGCCTGCTGCATTTTTATTGTTTTCCGGTCGGAGGAAAAAACGCGTTCCTGCATGTTGCTGCCGAAATAGTATACGGAAGCGCAGAAGATTGTGAGCAGGAATAAAATGCGGTATACAATTTTCAAAACCAAAGCCTCCTAATATAAAGTTCCGCAAGTTCCCTCCCGGGATACTTACTATTTTGGGGTTTTGCACATGTCCCGGTAGAGTGCGGGCATTACTTCCAGTTCACGGATACAGCGCTCGTAAGCTTCACGCTTTGCCTGCCTGACGGCGGCCGGGAGGATATGGTTTTTCCTGACCGCACGTAACAGGATGTTCTTCGGGGTGTGTTCCATGTCAATGAATTCCAATACTTGCACTTTATATCCGAATTGTTCCAACAGGTCCGCACGCAGCCCGTCCGTGACCAAGGCTGCCATCCGCTCCTTGATCAGCCCGTAGCGCAAGACGGGCGCAAGCATG
>CAYMGZ010000256.1:0-4869 GCA_964390095.1 uncultured Lachnospiraceae bacterium
AATTTCCGTCCGCATGGCTTCCGGAAATTTGTTTCCGGGCGCTGTCCGGGCATATGCTGTTTTTGAGTTCCGCATATCATTCTATCAAAAAAGGAAAATGCATGCCATCGAATCTGCTTACATTTTCCCCAGAAAACTTACACTATTGTAAGAAACCAACAAAAAAAATTATTAGGCTCTTGACGGATAAAAAATTCCGTTTCACTCCGCCATCACCTTTTTTTGTTCCAGCCCAATCCGCACCGTCGTTCCCTCCCCAACCCGCGACGTGATGGAGATCGAATGACCCATATTTTCGCAGATCCTCCGGCACAGGTACAGCCCGATCCCGCTCGCCTTTTTGTCCTCCCTGCCATGGTATCCCGTATACCCCTTCTCAAACACGCGCGGCAAATCCTCCGGCGCGATCCCGATCCCGGTATCCTTGACCACAAGCGTAAACGCCCCCTCAAGCGCGATCGTCACACTCCCTTCCCTCGTATATTTCAGCGCGTTCGAGAGAACCTGCTCAATACATAATGACAGCCACTTCTCATCCGTCACCACCTTAAGTCTTAACGGCTCATAATTTAATGAAATCTTCTTGCGGATAAATTGCCCCGCGAATTTTTTTACCGCGCCGCGCACAATATCATCCAGCTCGCATTCCATAAAAACATAATCCGTTGACTCTGCGTCAAGGCGCAAAAATGCCAGCACCATCCCGACGTACTGCTCGATGCGGAACACTTCCTCGCGCATCCTCCTTGCATTTTCCGAATCTTCCCCCTCAAGGTACAGGCGCAGCGCCGCGATCGGTGTCTTGACCTGGTGCACCCATAGCGTGTAATAATCCACCATGTCGGTATATTTTGCGTTCATCCCATCCTTTGCCGACTTTAGCTGCCCCCTTAGCGCCTCGATGATTTTTCGGTAATCCGCCTCCAGCCAGTCCCCGCTCCCCAAAAAACCTTCCATCAGTTCCGCGCTCTGCCCCGCCAGTTCCAAAAGCCTCCTATGCTTGCGAAGTGCCCCCCAGTAATCGTACAAAAGGAAACCGCCGCCAAGCACCGCACAGAGAAGCATCGGGTAAAGCACTGCGCCAAGCGGCAGGTGGTAGAGCGAAAACACAATGAAAAAAATCGCGCAGAATGCAAAGAACATGGCAATCAGCCTGCGGTGCCTGCGCAGGTACATTTTATAAAACCCCATGGAACCCTTTCAAACCTCCCGTCAAAATTCCCACCACATGTTCCGCCATACCAAACCCCACGCCCAAAAAAAGCTTTCCGGGATGCCCTCAGCCGCCGCAAACCTCTCTACTCCACAAGGTAACCCACCCCGAATTTTGTCGTGATAAACCGATCAAGCCCTGCTGCCGTAAGTTTTTTCCTCAGCCGGTTCACATTGACGGTCAGCGTGTTCTCATCAATGAAACTTTCCGATTCCCAAAGCTCCTCCATCAGCCGCTCCCGGCTCACCACCTGCCCTTTGCTGCGAAGCAGCACAAGCAGGATACGGTACTCATTCTTTGTCAGGTCAACCTTCTGATCCTTTGTGGAAAGCGTCTGGTTCGTTGTATTTAAGACCGCGCCCCGGTGCTCCAAAAACGGTGCCTGTACCGAAAATGAATAGCTCCGGCGCAAAAGCGCCTGGATTTTTAAGATCAGCACTTCCATGTCAAACGGTTTGGCAATGAAATCATCCGCCCCCATATTCATTGCCATGACAATGTTCATATTGTCGGACGCAGAGGAGAGAAAAATAACCGGCACATCCGATATTTTGCGCAGTTCGGCACACCAGTGGTAGCCGTTATAAAACGGCAGTGCGATGTCAAGCAGCACAAGCTGCGGCGAAAAACGGACAAATTCCTCCGTGATATTGCGAAAATCCTGCGCACAGCAAGCCTTTAAACCCCACGCCGCAGCGCGGTGCACGATGGCTTCGGCAATCCCGGCATCGTCCTCTATGACCATGATTTTGTAATCCATAACAGCCCCTCCCGCATAAATTTATATCCTGTGCAAAATCCCCCGCCCGCCGTCTTTTTGGGTGCCGCATTTCCGTCCGGGAAATCTATTTTCCGTTTGCCATTTTATCATACGGAACGGTATAAGTCCATTAGAGATTGTTTAGAATTCAAAAAACTGCGGCACGGGTTTCCTTTTCCAAGTTCCCATGCCGCAGTTTTCCATCCAAAAACTTTCTTTACTTCCCAATGCTCTCCGTGCGGATGATGAAAGTCACGTTCCCGTCCATCCCATCGCCCACGCCTGTAAAGCTCTTATACTGCCCTGCCGCGTCGATCATTGCGTCAAGCCTCTCGTATACACTGGTCAGGTCCGCATCATCCAGCGCGTCAAGGAGTTTCCCGATCCCTTCCCTGCTGTATTCGTCCATGCCGTCCGAAAGCGTCACCGTGCCATCGGAAAGCTCCTTTGCCCCGTCCTTTAATTTCCCTGCACCATCAAAAAGATCCGCGGTTCCCTGGTGCAGTTTTTCCGCGCCATCTTTTAGAGTCACGCTGCCTTTTGCCAGTGCGTCCGCACCATCCGTCAACTGCGCCGCACCATCCTTTAAGCTTCCTGCGCCCGCCTCAAGCTGCCCGCCTGCTGCCTTAAGCTTTGCAAGCCCCGCGTCAAGGTCTGTGGCACCGTCTGCAAGTTTATTGATGCCATCCGACAATGCCGTAAACCCTTCCGTTAGCTGAGGGAGCTTCCCTGAAAATTCGCCAATCCCTGCATCCAACGCCTTTGCGCCCGCCGCAAGCGTTTCCGTCCCCGTCACGAGCGTCTTACTGCCCGCGCCCAAAGCTTGCGTGCCGTCCGAAAGCGCCTTCACGCCGCCCTTTAACGCGCCTTCCCCGGCCATGCTGTCCGCGATCTGCTGCTGTGCTGCAACGGTCTTTTGCAGCGTCCCGATCATTGTCTGTAAAGATGCCATCGTTTCCGCATCCAAATTTGCGCCGTAAGCTTTTGCAAAGCCGCTCAGGCCATCCAAGACCTGCTTGTTGTACGAGATGGTCGCGGCAAGCGATTCATATGCCGTATCCACGCCAGCATCCAGGTTTTTAATCCCCGCCAAAAGTTGCCCGATCCCGGCATTTAAGCCCTCCGCGCCTTCCTGCACCTGTGCCGCCCCACCGGCCAGTTCCCTGCTGCCCGACGCAAGCGCCGCGACACCTTCTCCGGCTGCCGCAACACCTTCCCCAAACTGCGCCGCGCCTTCCTTTAATGTCTTGCCGCCCGCCGCTAAGGCTGCCGAACCGTCCTTCGCGCTGTCAACGCCCGCCACAAAACTGCCAATCCCTACAGAAAGCGTCCCCGCACCATCCTTTAAGTTCTTTGCCCCCTCCGCGAGCACCAGCATATTTTCCGAAAGCGTTGCCGCCCCATCGGAAAGTGTCCCTGCACCGTCGTTTACTTTCAAGACACCATCCAAAAGATCTTTTGTGCCACTAAAAAGTTCTGCTGCCCCATCCTTTAGCTTCACTGTGCCATCGACCAGTTCATCCGTCGCATCGCCAAGCTTTGTGAGCGCGTCGCCAAGGGAATCCAGGTCCACCTCATCGTCAAGGGAAAGCCCGGAAAACAGGCTGTTTGTCGCCACCGTGAACGTGTTGGTCAGCGAGAAATCCACCATGTCCGCCGTGACCTGTGCATAATCTGCCGCGTAATCTTTTGAAAGCCCAAGGCTTTCTGCCACACCCGGCATGCCAACAAGAACCGCCGCGCAGACATTGCCCTCGTGCAAAAGCCTGCCGTGCGTCACCTCGATGTTTGCGAATTTCTCCTCGTCAAGGATCACTGCCGTGGCCATCGCAAACGGAACGACGACCTCCTCCTGCTTCCCGTCCACCATGGCGGTTTCCTTGCGGTTATTGTAATAATCAAAACGGATCGTCACCTTGCCGGACTTCCCGCAAAGCTCCTGCGCCGAAATCTCCTTGCCGTCAAGGAAATACGTCACCTTTACGCCAACCGGTGCCGCTTCCTGTGACGTTCCACGGTACGTGATATCATTACCGTCCGCCTGCCAGGTCAGGCTGTCCCCGCTTTGTGCAAACCCCTCGTCCCCCTTGACATTGACGATGTCCTTTAAGTTCGTGACATCAGAAAGGCTTGTAAGGGCATCCGGGTTGGTCAGCGTATCCGTGACCACGATCTTGCTTTCCTTCCCATCCGTCCCGGTAAACACATAGACCACTTCTTTTTTGGTCATCCCAAGCGCACTCTCCGTCTTTGTGACGGCAAACTTTGCCTCGGGATTGACCCCGACCGTCACCGTATCAAAAGCCCCTGCATCCACGCGGTTGCCCGCATATAGGAACGTTGCCCCCGCCGAAAGTGCCACAATCAAACCACCCGCTACCAATTTCTGATATGTCTTCATCATAATTCCCTCTTTTCCGCCGCCCACGCGGCCAATATCATAATTAACATCATTTACGCCAAACGGTTCTCCTTATTCGCGTTCCCGTTTTGCCCTTTTTTGTCCGCCGTGCTCTTTTCCCCAAGGAAATTATAACTTGTCTTTATGATCACCTTATCAAACAAAAGCAACATGGACGGGAGCACACAGTTTACGACCACCATGCTGATCAGCGCGCCCCTTGCCATCAGCGAGCAGAGGGAACTGATCATGTCGATATCCGAATAAAGCCCGACCCCGAACGTCGCCGCAAAAAAGCAGAACGCACTGATTAAAATGGAACCCATCGAGGCCGAGAGCGCCGTCGTCACCGCGCCAAGCTTCTCGCTCCCACGGCTCCGCTCCTTGCGGTAACGCGTCGTCATTAAGATCGCGTAATCCACGGTCGCGCCAAGCTGGATCGTGCCGATGACGATGGAGGCGATGAACGGAAGCTCCGTTTTCGTAAAGCACGGG
>CAYMGZ010000257.1:0-4829 GCA_964390095.1 uncultured Lachnospiraceae bacterium
CGGGGTTTGTAAATCCGGGAGGAAGCCCCGGCATTGTGTGAAGGGGGGACGATTGATGGGAGGAATCAAACGGGAGGGCAAGCGCATTCTTCTTAGTGCGTTTCATCAGGCGCAGGCGAAGGTGGAGAACCGGCGGGTATGGGCGGAATTGAAAACGTATTCTGCGGATACCATAACAAATAAAAAACCGGAAAAGAAAAATTCTATCCTTTTTCTTATAACGCGCATGGTGCGCTTCCACGGGGGGCAGACTTCCATCCTGCGCCTTGGGACAAAGCTTGCGCAGATGGGGTATCAGGTCGGCTATGCCGTATATAAGCCGCAGAGCAAAAAAGAGATGGCGCTGTGCGCAAGAAGCAATCTAAAAGATTTTTCGGGGCTTTTATTTACTTCATCAGAACTTTCCGGGATGCTTTCCGGGAAGAAAAAATGCGCGGACATCGTGGTCGCATCCTCGTGGGATACCGTGTCGTTTGCTAAGCGGCTTACAGGATACAAAATGTATTTCGTGCAGGATTACGAACCATATTTTTATCCGTTCGGTGAATTGTTTTTGATGGCGAAAAAAACTTACGAGCAGGGGTTACATATGGTAAGACTTGGACCGTGGAACAAAAAAATGATCGAGAGGGAATGTAAGCCCATCTCCCCGGTCGATGGGATTGATTTCCCGTATGAGGCGGCGGAATACCCGCGCAAAGAGCGGGATTTTGGCGCGTACCGGGGGAAAAAGGACATAAAGCTTGCGGTTTACCTGAAATATTATGGGAAACGCCTGCCGTGCCTGATCCCGGCGATGCTCATGCAGGCGCGGGAGGTGCTTGCAAAAAAAGGGATCCGGCTTGAAGTCAGCTATTTTGGCGAGGCGGGAAGTTTTTGTGCGCCCGGGGGGGAAAACCTCGGCATGTTAAACAAGGATGAGCTGAGAAAGCTTTATTACCGCTCGGATTTTGGCATGGTGGCATCGATGAGCAACATTTCCCTTGTGCCGTATGAAATGCTTTCCGCAGGGCTGCCGTTAATTGAGTTTGAGGATGGCACCTTCCCGGAATTTTTCCCGGAGGGGAGCGCGACTTTGACCGGGTTTTCGGGGGAGGGGCTCGCGGAGAAAATCCTAGGGCTGTTAGCAGAGCCAGAACGGCTTGCAGGGCAGCTTTTGCGGGCATATGGGTATATGGATGGGCTTGGCTGGGAAAAGAGTGCAGGGCAGTTTGCGGAAATTGTGCGCGGGCTGTGAGGACGATGGGAAAGGCTTGTGGTATGCGGGAAAAAATCAAAAAATTAGCACCAAAATTTCTGGTTGAGGTTTACAAGAGGGCGCGTTATTTTGGGATAACTGCGCTTTTTTTTATTTGTCGGATGTTTCCGCTTGATAAAAAACTTATTGCATTTTGTAGCGTCTGGGGCTACGGGGATAACGCGAGGTATGTGGCGGAGGAGCTTTGCGCAAGGAGGCGGACGGGATGGGATCAGGAATTTAGGCTTGTATTTATCACAAACCACCCGGAGCAGGTGCCAAAAACATTGTCCATGCGGGCGCTCAAAACAAATTCCCCCGCTGCTCTTTTCGCGCTTTCCCGCGCGAAGGTATGGGTGGAAAACAACCGCAAGGAGGCATATATCAAAAAGCGCCGCGGGCAGTATTACATCCAGCTCTGGCACGGCGGGATTGCACTGAAAAAAATCGAGGGCGATTGTGCGCGGGTATTGGGGGAGGAATATATCCGCCGGGCGAGGAAGGACTCGGAAAATACGGATCTTTTTGTATCAAACAGTATTTTTTGTACACAGATGTATCGGCGCGCATTCTGGGCGACCTGTGAAATCATGGAATGTGGAAGCCCCCGCAATGACCGGTTTGTGGAGCTGGGAAAGATCCCTGGTGCGGGGAACCGACAAAAAAACATCCTTCCCGGGCAAACCGCCCGCAAAACCGCCGTCTATGCACCAACCTACCGCGGGAACCGGAAAAATTACTGTGATTTTGATGCGGAAAAGTTGCGCGCGGCACTTTCGGAGCGTTTTGGCGGGGAGTGGGAAATCTTCGTGCGCCTGCACCCGCTGGTGGCAGAGAGGCATGAACTGGCAGGAAAACCGGGAATCCGTGATATCAGTATGGCACCCGACCTGTATCAGTTTTTGTATGGCGCGGATGTGCTGATTACCGATTATTCCAACACCATGTTTGAATTTTCCATGACGGGGAGGCCGGTATTTTTGTATGCCGATGACTTGGCGGAATATAAAAAAGAACGCGGGCTATATTTTGATTTTGAAACATTGCCATTCCCGAAGGCGGCTTCCGGTGAAGAACTTATTGCGCAGATTTTGGGGTACCGGGCAGAATGTTACACCGGGCCTTTGTGGGAGTTTTTTCGCATGGTAGGCTTAAAGGAGGGCGGCAATGCGGCTTCTGCGGTCGTTGACCGGGTGGAGCAGGTGGTTGTGGCGGGAAAGGGAAGCAAAATTCTTTAGATTCACATTTTGGCGCTTTGCAGATAAATTCTCACGCTATTTTATGCAATGTCTTGACAAAGGGATATCAGGAAATGTATAATTTTTGTGAAAAATCGACACGGGGAATCCATTCCTCTTTTTAGGGAGAATGTGCCAACCTTTGTCATTGCGGGAGGATGGCGATGAAGGGCAGGGGGCAAAAACAGTACCTTCCGAAGAAACGGATATTGTTTTATACCATTTTTTCGGTGTTATTATCAATGATAGGGGAAAATAAAACTGTATATGCCGCGGATGCCGAAGTGAGGGATGTCAACCTGAACCAGCAGGGGCGGATTGCGGGGGTGGCTGGCCCCAAACAGCCCGCCATGGCAGATTCGGATTGGGCGGGTGTTTATCTGTATTTCGGGGAGTACCAACAGGGATGGCCTTCCGGGGAAGAACCCGTAAAATGGCGTGTTTTGGATGCGGCCACAACGGAATATGGGGAGAGGGATGAGCCGACCATTTTGCTTTTATCCGACAAAGTGGTCGCGAAAGCGGAATTTAACAAAAACCCCGGTTTGGCGGATGACGGGGGCGGCACGGCTTTAAAAGGATTGCACCAGGCAAATGAATATGCTTACAGCAAGATCAGGGAATGGCTGAACAGCGAAAAATGTGAAGCTTATGAGGAAGAAAAATATTTTAAAGAGGGATTTTATGAGGGCGCTTTTTCATCCGGGGAACAAAATGCCATTGCGGTAAGCGTAAAAAAAGCCGGCGGGCAGATTTCGGGATACGGTGACAATAGCGGCCTTTCGCAGAAAGGGACACAGGATAAAGTTTTTTTGTTGGGGGCAAATGAAGCCTTAAACCCTCTCTACGGTTTTTTCCCAAACGTCCATGTAAAGATGGCAAGGTCAGGAATGTTGGAAGTCACTTCCTACGCAGGCAAGCATGGGGTGGAAGAGGAAAGCGGGGTTGGGGCATGGTGGCTGCGTTCCGCCATCCCGAATTCCGGCAGCATTGTTTATTATGTCAATGACCGCGGGCGGATTGAGACGGCGGATGCAGAAGGGGGATTGGGGATTGGCGTTGCCCCGGCAATCAATTTAAAATTGTCTTCTGTTGCATTTACGTACCAAACCGGCAAAAGCAAAGATGCCGCATTTGGAATGACATCGGCAGCAGGACAAAATAATAAATGGGAACTGGCACTTTGGGGCGGGAA
Organism: uncultured Lachnospiraceae bacterium; assembly: GCA_964390095.1. Lineage (GTDB taxonomy): Bacteria > Bacillota > Clostridia > Lachnospirales > Lachnospiraceae > RGIG4057. Next base: position 3,671 of record CAYMGZ010000257.1, read on the forward strand.
GGGGTTTGTGGCATCCTGGGCGGGGGAAGCAAAACGGGAGGTGCTTTTGCGCATTGATGCGGTCGGGATGCCGGATGAAGGTGTGGAATACACCCAGCTGTCAGCAATGTTGGTGGACGGGGAAGGGACGGTTTTAAGCTGTGGGAAAATCGGGGAAAAAGCAGAAACCGGGGAAGTGGGAATAAAAATCCCGGAAGAAATCCGGACCGGCACATACGGATTAAAGGTTTTTGCGGAGGATGTAAATGGCGAGGGATATACGGATTTTGTAAGTAATATGGCAGAATTCACGGTACAGGTTCTGGAGACGGGGATCGTGAAGGGAACACCGACACGGGTGCCAACGCCAACCCTGACACCGGCGCTGGTGTCAACGCCGATTCTTGCGTTAACGCCGACCCCGCCCCCAAAAGAAACCCTGCCGCCATCCAAAGAAAATGATGAAAAGGACCAAGGCACAGAAAAGGAGACTTCCCAAAATTCCGGCAAAATAGTTGCCATAGCCGTCCTCACCCTGCTATCGGCCGTCGCCGTTGGATGCGGCGGGGCGATTGCGGGAATCCATTGGTTCCATAAAAAAAATTGACCTCCGGTATGGAGGGAAGCTGCGGGATCAACCGCCCAACAAAAATAAAGGAGAAAATCAAACTTCCATGAAAACAAAACCTAAAAAAATAACCAAAAGAAATCCAAGGGACTCGTTTTTGGAAAACCAAAGCGGTAAAATCCACATTCTGCTCATCCTAATCCTGATCCTTATTGTCGCAGTCATGCTCATCATAAAATTTGGGTTGGGGAAAGGGGGCGGGGATGGACAGGGGGACGGCGAGGCTAAGCCGGAGACAGAAAATAAAACCGAAGCAGTAAACAGCATAACCCCGGCTGCCTCCCCGGATGTATCACCTGCCCCAAAACAATTTTCCGTGATTGTCGAGAAAGCGGAAATTCTATTTGACAATGAAAAATTTGACAACGTGCAGAGCCTTTTGGATGCAATGCAAAAAGAAGCGGGAACAAACGAGGGCTTTTCTGTGATTTTGCATGATGAAAACGCCGTTGCAAACACATTGGAAGATTTGAAAAATGCGCTGGATAAGAATGGGATCCCATGGGCGACACCTACCCCGGTACAAACACCAAACGAATAAGGAAAAGCAGA
>CAYMGZ010000258.1:0-4788 GCA_964390095.1 uncultured Lachnospiraceae bacterium
TGGTACTCGCATTTCGCCTTTCTTATAATCCGGCATTGTATAACGTAAAATCTTTTCTAACTCCAATAAACTTTCTTCTGGATCAATTTCTTCACGAACCTTCCGATTTCCTATTCTGCAGGCTTCTATATACTGTTTATTAAGTAAAATATCCATATCCAAAGCCGATTCAAGTTTGTTAATCATTATCTCTGCACTATCCCATTCATAATCAAAACATGCTTGATTTCTCCAATGGCACAATTCATACAAATCATAATCCTCTGACTGTACCCGGCTAATATAATAACTCTTATCCACACCAAGCTCTTTTGCAATTTTCACAACACGTTTTCTGGATGGGCTTTGTTTCCCATTTTCAATCCTTGACAGATTTCCCTGTGTACAGCTTTGCAGATCGCCCTGTGAAATCCCCTGATTTTTTCGAATGTCACGCAGCATTTCATAATCCAAAGAAACTTCGTCCTGATGATAAAAATAATGTAACTTCGAAAGCTCATCCATCCCAAGCACCCAGTCCGCATACCGATGCAGCACTGCCTTCAGGCTTTCAAGCTGGTTCGAGCGCATGGCGGCCTCATCCTCCGAAATACCAAGTACCCGCAAACTTCCGATCCGAAGTTCCAAAAGTTCAACAAGCAGCGGCAATGCCCCGTTCTTTGTCAGGCAATCCACGCCACGGCGGCTATACTTTGCAACCTTCTCCCATTCCCCATCCCTCTGGTACTTGCAGGCAAGCAGCCACATACATTGCGGGAACAGTTTTACTTTCTCCTCCTCATAATACCGCTCTTCCAGATACAGCGCCACTTCCTCCAAAATCCTCACCGCCCGGTCCGCATCTTCCGGCATCATAAAATATCCGATCAAAATCAGCAGGTGCAGTTCCTGATTACAGAGGCAGTAATCCATGAGCCCCAGACCCTCCCACTCGCAGAACGTGATTGCCAAAGCTTCCTCCAGCGCTTTACGGCAGCGGACGGCATCCCCGTCTTTTCGGTATTCATTCACAGCACGATATTTACTTAAAAACTGCTGGTGCAGCGGCTGCTCGATCACCTTATGCCGGGCATATTTTTCAAGCAGTATGTCGTTGCGCTCACAATTATTCTCATAGAAATGACGTTGGAGTGTCTCCCTCATATCAAAAAGTATGTATTCCTGTACCGACATGATCGCCTCAAGCGTATCCGTACATCTGCCCAACCGCTGCATCAATGCATCCGCCAGCATTTTCTCCGGCACGCGCTCACCACTCTCAATTTTGGTCAATTCACCCTGTGTGCAGATTCCCCGGAACAACTCTTCCTGCATCATTCCTTTCCGTAAACGTTCCCGGTAAATGATTTTCCCTAGGTTTGTCGCACGTTCATCCCACATCATTTTATTCCTCCCGGTTTTATTGCCCACCAAAATTCGTCGTATCCTTTCATACCAATATTATACTTGGCAACTTGTTACCCGTCAATATTCTCCGACAAAAAGCGCCCTTCCCACGGCACACCCGCCGCAAAAAGAACGCCTTCCTTCAACATATCCTTACCTTTCTTTTGGTTAACTTTCCCTTCCCTTTAAATTACCTGTATCAGTTTCTGCAATTCCTCCCCTAACTAAGAGGAAGGGAATCCTTGCTGTTAATTATTGAATGTCGGAAAGCGCATTCCCACCATCCACATACCTTAGAAAAATTTATTGTGGACTGCATTGACCGCTTTTTCCGTCTGCTGCACATCAATCAGCACCGTCACACGGATTTCCGAGGTCGAGATCATCTTGATGTTCACGCCGGCATCATAGAGGGCTTCAAACATTTTTGCCGCCACACCCGGGTTTGACATCATGCCCGCACCGACGATCGAAACCTTTGCAACGTTCTCCTCCACATCAATCTTTGAATATTTCAGCGAAGTGTTCCTGTGGCGTTCCACGGTCTCCACCGCTTCCTTTAAGTCATCCTTCGCCACGGTGAAACTGATGTCCTTCGTGCCGTCACGGCCGACGGACTGTAAAATAATATCAACATTGATGTTATGGTTCGCAAGGTGGTTGAAAAGCTTGAATGCCACACCCGGCTGATCCTCCAACCCAATCACGGCAATGCGCGCCGTATTCTTGTCATTTGCTACCCCGCTGATAAGCATCCCTTCCATATTTACTGCCTCCTTGACTATTGTTCCTTCTGCTAAATTCAAACTCGAACGCACGACGAGCTGTACACCATACCTTTTTGCCATCTCCACCGAACGGTTATGCAATACCCCTGACCCAAGCGAGGACAGGTCAAGCATCTCGTCGTAGGTGATCTCCGCAAGCTTCTTTGCCCCCGGCACAACGCGCGGGTCGGCGGTGTACACGCCCTCCACGTCGGTGTAAATCTCACACGCGTCCGCGTGCAGGGCTGCCGCTAACGCCACGGCGGTCGTGTCGGAGCCGCCACGGCCAAGCGTCGTGTAATTATCCCTCTTATCCACGCCCTGAAAACCCGTGATCAGCACAATCTTGCGGCTTTCCAGCTCATATTTGATCCGGTCTGTGTCAATGCCGGTCAGGCGCGCATTGCCGTAGGTCGTGGTCGTGTGCATTTTCACTTGGAACGCATTTAACGACACGGCAGGAACGCCAAGCGAATCCATCGCCATTGCCATGAGCGCAACGGACTGCTGCTCCCCGATCGTGTAGAGCATATCCATCTCGCGCTTTGGCGGGTTCGGGTTGATGTCCCTTGCCTGCTCCACAAGCACATCCGTAAATTTCCCCATTGCCGAAAGGACAACGACAATGTCATTCCCTTTCTTATAATCCTCAATACAGCGCCTTGCCACATTGAAGATCCTCTCCTTGTCAGCGACCGACGTGCCGCCGAACTTTTTTACGATTAACATAGCTGCCTCCTAAAAACACGTATTTTTCTGCATCTATCGTCCAATTTATCACCCGATAAATTGTTGGCTGTTTATACTATCATATTCCGGTAATTTCCTTCTTGTGCTTTGCCATGGCATGTGTGGAAATTTTTTCCATTCTTGTAATTCCTATAGCCCCTTTATATTTTCCACACGTATCCTGCCAAGCACCTTCGTCTTTGCCGCCGCATCCTTAAAACTTCCTTCCGTCATCGGCTTCGTGAAAAATGCATATTCCCCGGTGATACCTTCCACCGCCACTTCCCTTTCCACCGCAAACAGGCTTTCCGCTTTCTTCTTTTCGCCCTCCGGCACACGCACGAAAAAGCGGTTCTCCAGCGTATTGATATCCGCAAGCGCGAGTTTCCGGCTGTTCCAGATGGTCATGACATTCACACCCTGGTGCTTGACCGCATCCACCACATCCGAGACTACGGCACTTGCCGTCGGGAGTTTGCCTGCACCCTTGCCATAAAACATCACATCGCCAAGGAAATTCCCCCGCACGAGGACAGCATTGAAAACATCATCCACCACGTACAGCGGATGTTCCCTGCCAATCATGCGCGGCGCAACCATCGCGTACACTTTGCCATCCACCGCCTTGCTCGTGCCAAACAGCTTGATATTTGCCCCCACCGCACCCGCGTAGGCGATATCTTCTTTCGTGATCTTTGAAATGCCTTCCGTATAAATATCCTCATAATCCACCTGCATCCCATAGGCTAAGGAGGTCAGGATTGCAATTTTCCTTCCCGCGTCAAAACCATCCACATCGGCGGAAGGGTTGCGCTCCGCATAACCTTTTGCCTGCGCGTCCGCAAGCGCATCCCCAAAATCCGCCCCCTCGTCGCGCATCTTTGTCAGGATGTAATTGGTCGTACCGTTTAAAATACCTGTCACTTCCCGGATTTCATCGGCCGTCAGGCTCTGGTTGAGCGGGCGGATGATCGGGATACCCCCGCCCACGCTCGCCTCAAACAGGAAATTTTCCTTCTTCTGCTTGGCGATCTCAAGCAGCTCCGCACCGTGCTTTGCCACCAACTCCTTGTTCGAAGTGCAGACGCTCTTGCCCTTTAAAAGCGCCTCCTTCACAAAGCTGTATGCCGGTTCAACGCCGCCCATCACCTCGACCACCACGCCGACCTCCGGGTCATCCACGATCTGGGAGAAATCATGTACCAGGACTTCCTCGACCGGGTCCCCCGGGAAATCCCGCAAGTCCAGAACATACTTTATCTCAATATCCTCCCCGGCACGGCGCGCAATCCCCTCCGGGTTGCTCCTCATTACCTCAAACACCCCCGAGCCAACCGTTCCGTACCCTAAAATCGCAACTTTCATGTCCATCCCTCCATTTCAAAATCATCACAAACCGCGCGGAACCAGCCTTTACACCGCCACAAGCCTCCCGCACCCTGTCATATTATTCCCGCCCCAGTATCTTAATATAATGCACCCCTTCCGTTGCTTCCATCAGTTCAATCAACTTCGCCACCTCAAGCGTCTGCGGCAAGACTTCCATCCCCAGTGTCAGCGATGCAATACCACCGATTGGGATGGACTGATGGATCGTAAGGATATTCGCATGTGCCTGCGCAATCTTATTCAGCACATTCGAGAGCAGCCCCGGCACGTCATCCACCTGCATCATCAGGTTGATCGTCTTCCCCCGGTTGTCCTCGTGGAACGGAAAGATATCATCCTTATATTTATAAAAGGAACTACGGCTGATCTTTACCGCATCCGTTGCCTCCTGGATCGTGAGCACCCGCTCCGAATCCAGCAGCCGCTTCGCCTCAACAACCTTTAAAAGAACTTCCGGCAATGCTTTCTTTTTCACAATGTAATATTTTTCGTCGTCCATGCCTGACAATTCCTCCCA
>CAYMGZ010000259.1:0-4775 GCA_964390095.1 uncultured Lachnospiraceae bacterium
AAATGGGATGGATATTGCTTTTTACTCCCGCTGTTTTTGAGTGAAAGTAAGATTAGTAGCAGTAGTAACGTTAGTGGTAGTGGCGATAAAAAGTTTTTGATGTTCAAGGAAATGAAGTTGGCTTTAGGAAAGAATTTTACAATTGGAAAGATGTATGTGATTGGTGGACAAAAATATTATTGTGCATTTAACTCCGGTTTTTATGTTAATTACATGATCCAAATTGATAATTAATATTTTCCAAGACGGAATCAGTTCAGATAACTATATATTATGTATCATGGGGGATAGGAGATGAATTCAGAAATCAGGGGATTGCAGGAGGGGATTATTCAATTGCTGAATGATTCCCAGTTGCCAGTAGAGGTGAAGCGCCTATGCGTATATGAGATTTACAACCGCCTCAAGGAAGCAGGGGACCAGGCAGTTTGTATGGAACTTAGAAATTTGGGGAATGGGAGGGGCAGGGAGGCGGATCAGGAAGGGAGTGTGATGGGAGCAGGACAAGAGGAAACGGAAAAAGAAATTGCCAAGGCAGAAGAATGGGGCAGAAGGGAAGGGGAACATGGAAAACAGTAATGGAAACCTGGCACGTTTTTGTGTGGACAAGCTCGGCGTGCCGTATGTCATGGGGACACAGGGGAAGATCCTCACAAGGGATCTGTATAACTGGCTTGTAAAACAGAATCCTGGCAAGTGGTTCACACTAACGCGGCGTTTAAAGGTGAAAAAGTGGCTTGGACAAGCTACGACCGACTGTCACGGGTTGATCGAGTGGTTCATCAGGGAGCAGTCCGGGCAAAAGTATGATACCACGGCGGACGGGGCGTTTATTGCCGCCATCGAAAAGGGCGGGATTGGAAGTATCCCGGAGCAGCCGGGGGTCTGTGTGCGCTACCCGGGGCATGTCGGTGTATATATAGGCGGTGGGTACGTGGTGGAGGCACGCGGGTTTGATTTTGGGGTGTGTCTCACCCGGCTTCCCACCCGGCCGTGGACGCATTGGTACCGGCATAACCGGATCAAGTATACCGACACGGCATTGCCCATGCCGGAGTCCACCCAAATAAACAAGGCAGCAGGCAGATACCCCGTCATCTGGCTGCAGCTTGCCCTAAACCGGCAGATCGCTGCGGGGCACATCAAAGGGGAAATCCTTGATGTGGACGGGGTGTACGGCAGCAGGACAGCTGCCACCACAGCGGCATACTGGCAGTACAAGGGTTGGGCGGAGAAGACGGAGGTGTGGGGTGTTGGGAAGAATACAGTGAAAGCATTGGGAAGGTGGTGATTGGTGTGGACGGGGATTACATATCAAGACAGGAGCATGACGAGTTTGCCAGACGCATGGAGTCAGAGAACAAACTGCTGGCAGAGGAGGATAAGCGCCAGAACCACAGGATAACCGTATTGGAGGAGACAATGAAGCAGATCAATTCCTTGACCGTGTCGGTGGAGCGCATGGCGACCAATATGGAAAACATGTTGGGGGAGTTAAAGAAGCAGAGGGAGAGCATCAAGGGGCAGGGGGAGAGGATCGGCAAGCTTGAGATCGCCCCGGCGGAGTATGGGAAACAGGTGAAAGGGGCGATCATCACGTCCGTGGTTAGTGCCGTTGTGGGGGCTATTGTGGGGGCTGTGTTGATGTTATTATGAAGAAGAGAGGAGACGATGGGTTATGAAGAAACGGGACTGGATGGAATGGGGATACCGGGCAGGAATCCGGGCGGTGAAGACGATGGCGCAGTCGGCGCTTGCAATGATCCCGGCGGCGGTGACAATCACGCAGGTGGACTGGCTGACGGTTGCGGGAACTGCGGTGCTTGCGGGGATAGTATCGTTACTCATGTCGCTTAAAGGACTGCCAGAGATGAAGTAGGGATGGAGAAAGAATTTCTGGGGGGATGTTTCCTCGCCTATTCTGGTTTGGGAGAGGGTAACTTTCATATTTTTATGCAAAAATAGCATGAAAACACCCCGCGGGATGTGGTATACTTGGGTTTAGAAATAACCATGTTGCAAGTCGGATATTGCACTGGCGCAACTTGAACCATGAATGAAATACTTATCGCTAGGGGCAACTGTAGTTCGGAGGTCTGAATTGCATTTGCCCCTAGTCAATCGTAAAATAAAAAAATGTCCATATGTTCCGTGCTTTTATCGTAGGTGATCCGCTCCACAACGCTGCGGATCGCTTCCTCCTTCATTGCCTGGCTGGCATCGGAGGATATCACATCATAGACATTCTGGATGCGGGCGAGCATTTCGGTGCGGCTGCCTTTTGATTGCTTTTCTGACGCGAGTGCATCGATCGCCGTCTGCAGGTTCTCGCGCTCGGCGGAAAGCTTTTTCCGGTTTTCACCATATTCTTCCAATGAATCAATACCAGAAAGGTAGGCATCCTTTGCGCGCGCCTCTTTTGCGGACAGTTTCGCAAGGTTATCCTGCAACAAGGCAAGCTTTTCCTCGAAATCCTTCCTGGCAATCACCGTGTAATGGAAATCCCCTGTTTGAAGGAATAGCCGGAATGCCTCACAGACGGTCTCACCGGCGCGCCGGTATGTAATATGGTGGGAAACCGGGCATTTGCCCTTGGCATAATTCATGCACTGGAAGGCAGAAAGCTTCGCGCCGCCGGAGGCGAGGAGACCGCCGCAGGTATCACAGCGCAGGAGGCCGGAGAGCCAGTGTGCGTGGAGCTCCGCGGGCTTGCGGTTCGTGCTGCGGTGTGTGGCAAGAAGCTTGTCATTGACGGACTGCCAGAGGTCTTCCGGAACGATTGGTTCATGGCTGCCCTTCTGGATGATAAAATTCTCGGTAAGGTACTTATGCTCCCTAAGATCCTGCTTCCCGTTAGGGTTCCAGCGGACATAACCCTTATAGACAGGGTTTTGAAGGATGTATTTCACCGTGCGGTTTTCCCACGTGTTCCCACGCAACGTCCGGATGCCAAGGTTATTTAATTCACGCGCGATGCCGAACGGGGATTTGCCGTGGTGCAGGTAGTCCTCATACATCCTGCGCACAATTGCTGCCTGCTCTGGCACAGGGATGAGCGTGCCGTGGTCCAGGTGGTAACCAAAAGGGGCATAAGTCTGGTATTCACCGCGGCGTGCCTTCTCGGTCATGCCTTTTTTCACTTCGTCTGCAAGGTTTAAGGAGTAGTATTCCGCCATTGCCTCAAGCATCGCCTCAAGGATGACGGAGAATTTGTCATCTTCAATATGTTCCGTGATGCTGACAACGGAAATGCCGCATTCCTTGCGCAGGAGGGATTTGTAAACAATGCTATCCTCACGGCTGCGCGCAAAACGGTCGAATTTATGGACGAGGATCAGGTCGAACGGGCGTGGCTTCTGTTTTGCGCGGGCGATCATCTCCATAAAGGCAGGGCGTTTTTCGGCGCGCCGGCCGGAGATCCCTTCGTCGGTGAAGATGAATTCGTTTGAGACGAGGATGTTGTTGCGCTTGGCATAGTCGAGGAGGGCGCGGCGCTGTGCGTCCGGGGAATATTCGGTTTGGTCGTCGGTGCTGACGCGGATGTAGAGGGCAGCGGTCTGCATGGGGATACCTCCTGTTTTTATACTATTCAACGTAAAAGACCCCGTATTTCTACGAGGTCTTCACAATGTGAAACTGTCTTCTTTAATGCCCTATAGGCGCTGTCGCGATATTTCATCGCATTCACATTGTACTATATTTTATGCCCGTAGTCAAGAAAAAATTCGCATTAAATGCAATTGATCTCACTTTAGTTTTGATTTGTGCAAAACATGCTATTATTTGCGGTATAGGAAAAGTTTTTCAAGTATTTATGTAGTTTTCCAAAAGGGCATTCAATTTTTTGATGGCTGATTTTTTGTGTTGAATTACATCTTCTTTAGATATCTGTTTTGACATTGTAGCCTCCTTAAATTTAGGTTTCTATTATGTACTTTCAGTTCCGATTAGAAGTATTTAGGTATACTGAACTTTAACAAAAGCTGGTTTGTAAATTCATCAGTGGTATCTTGGAAATGTTGCTCACTTTTGGACTTGATCGTTTCACCAATTTCCGCCATAGCATTTAGTAGTTGTCAAATTTTAAGAGCTTACTAAATGCGTCCATTATATTACTCCTTTAAAGTTGCGATTTAATTAAGGTTAACTTTTTTAAGTCATTCCCCTATCAATTCCTTTACATTTCTTTCGAAAGCAGCTTGGTCTGAAAAATATCGCTTGGCGTTACTGATTACTAAATTGATGAGGGATGATTTTCCGACCGGGATATTATCAAGTTGTAAATGCTTATTAATTTCCCTGATTAAAATATTATTTCCTCGTTTCAGTCCATGGTTTATGATCTGCGTGCTGGTGTGCTGGTACGACAAACAGGCTGTCATAGCATTTCGGCAATACAGATGCTAAGCCCATCATAAATACTGACGGGAATATCCTGGTCGAACATAAAGATCATTGGTGCGGAATCCTGGTGGTAACGGTAGATGGTAGTGCGTTCCTTATCAGGGTCAACGATCCAGTATTCCCTTACCCCGGCATTGGAATACAGGGTGTTTTTTGTGGAATAGTCCATCTTACGGCTGGATGGGGAAACAATTTCGATGATGAAGTCCGGTGCGCCATTGCAGCCTTGGTCATTTAGTTTATCTTTGTCGCAGACCACGCTGATATCCGGCTCGACATAGGTCTTATCGTCTGCGTTCAGGAAAACGGCAAAGGGGGCGGTGTAAACCTCACAATTCCCCTGTTTGGAATCAATATAGTTTGTTATTTTT
>CAYMGZ010000260.1:0-4751 GCA_964390095.1 uncultured Lachnospiraceae bacterium
GGTTGCGGCTTCGACCTTGGATAAGGATGTAAAGGCTGAGCTTGAGAAGACCAATGATGTTGCTGCCGCTGCATACTTGGGCAAGGTAATCGCAAAGAAGGCACAGGATGCAGGCATTACCGAGGTTGTATTTGACCGTGGCGGCTTCATCTATCAGGGTAAGGTCCAGGCGTTGGCCGAGGCAGCTCGTGAAGCTGGCCTTAATTTCTAGGCAAGGAGGAGAACACATGAAACGTACAATCATTGATGCTAGTCAGTTAGAACTGGAAGATAAGGTAGTATCAATCAAGCGTGTAACAAAGGTTGTAAAGGGTGGCCGTAATATGCGCTTTACCGCCCTGGTCGTTGTCGGTGACAAGAACGGCCATGTCGGTGCAGGCCTTGGCAAGGCAGCAGAGATCCCGGAGGCGATCCGCAAGGGCAAGGAAGACGCAATCAAGAAGCTGATTGAACTTCCGCTTGACGAGAATGGCAGTGTGCCTCATGATTTTACCGGTAAATTCGGCAGTGCGACCGTACTGCTTAAGAGAAGCCCGGAAGGTACCGGTATCATTGCGGGGGGGCCTGCGCGTAACGTGCTTGAGCTTGCAGGTTTTAAAAACATCCGTACAAAATCCCTTGGTTCCAACAACAAGCAGAATGTAGTCCTTGCTACGATCAACGGTCTTTCCAATTTAAAGACACCGGAGCAGGTGGCGGCACTCCGTGGTATTTCCGTTGAGGACCTTTTAGGCTAAAACTTGCTGCATGGCTGGTTCCCACAGCCGCGGGCACTGGCTTAAATGCGCGCCAATGCGCGCAGGATTGGAGGAAAAAATGGCAGAGAAATTAAAGATTACCTTGACAAAGTCTACCATCGGTGCAATCCCGAAGCACAGGGCTACTGTTACCGCATTAGGCCTGCACAAGCTTCACAGCACCGTGGAGTTACCGGACAACGCTTCCGTGAGGGGCATGGTAGCCCAGGTAAAGCATTTGGTAAAGGTTGAAGAAATCTAAGGACAGTAAGGAGGTGCAACGATGAATTTAACAGATTTAAAGCCGGCAAAAGGTTCGAAGCAGGGCGACAAGTTCCGCAAAGGCCGTGGACATGGTTCCGGGAACGGCAAGACGGCGGGCTACGGCCACAAGGGACAGAAAGCCCGTTCCGGTGCCCCGAGAACAGGTTTTGAAGGTGGTCAGATGCCTTTGTACAGAAGGCTCCCGAAGCGGGGCTTCCACAACAGGAATACAAAGGAAATCGTAGCTGTAAATGTAGACATGTTGAACAAGTTTGAAGACGGCGCAGAGGTTACGGCAGAAACCCTGATGGCACTCGGTGTCATCAGCAATCCGAAGGACGGAGTAAAGATTCTTGGAAACGGAGAGTTAACTAAGAAGCTTAATGTCAAAGTATCCGCTTACAGCGCGAGCGCTATGGAGAAAATTAAGGCACTTGGTGGAAATGCAGAGGTGATCTAATATGTTTGAAACGCTTAGAAACGCCTTTAAGATCAAAGATATCCGCTCAAAGTTGCTATACACGTTGATTGCATTGCTGATTGTCAGGCTCGGGTGTCTCATCCCGGTGCCTGGCGTGAACCGCGAGTATTTCCAGCTCTGGCTGAATTCCACGATGGGGGATAACCTCGGCTTCCTGGATGCGTTGACAGGCGGTTCTTTCTCGGAAATGTCAATCTTCGCGTTGAATATCTCCCCGTATATCACTTCTTCCATTATCATGCAGCTTTTGACAATCGCAATCCCGAAGCTGGAGGAACTGCAGAAGGATGGCGAGGATGGGAGGAAGAAGATTGCGGAAATATCCAGATATCTTACGATCGTGCTTGCGGTGATCGAGTCCGTTGCGATGACGATCGGCTTTAGCAATACAAGCGGCGTGTTAAGAAGCGGGAACCTTTTCACCAATATTGTCATAATCACGGTTTCCTTCACGGCAGGTTCTGCGTTCCTGATGTGGCTTGGGGAGCGCATCACCGAAAAGGGTGTCGGAAACGGTATTTCCATGATCCTTTTGTTCAACATCGTGGCAAAGATGCCATCCGACATCAGCAACCTGATCGAGAAATTCGTGACCGGGGCAGGCAGTGTCGGGATGGGCATTGTCGGCGCGGTTGTGATCGTCCTCGTTATTGTCGTAACGATTGTGCTGATCGTGCTTTTGCAGGACGCGCAGCGCAAGATCGCCGTGCAGTATGCAAAGAAGATCCAAGGCAGGAGCATGGTTGGCGGGCAGTCTTCCTTTATCCCGTTAAAGGTGAACACCGCAGGTGTGATCCCGGTTATCTTTGCGGTATCCCTGTTACAGTTCCCGATCATCATTTCCTCTTTCTTCGGCGTATATGGGGAGCGTTCCACGTTGTGGCGCAAGATTCTGTATATGTTTGACCAGAGGCACTGGTTCAACTTTGATAATTTCGGCGAATTCAAATACACCCTTGGCGCAGTGCTTTATATCGCGATGATCATTTTCTTCGCATATTTCTATACCTCCATCACCTTCAACCCGATGGAGATTGCGAACAACATGAAGAAGCAGGGTGGTTTTATCCCGGGCATCCGTCCGGGCAGACCGACGACGGAGTATCTGAATAAGGTATTGAATTACATTATTTTCATCGGTGCGATCGGTCTTACCATTGTAGCAATCATTCCTATTTTCTTTTCCGGTGCATTCGGTGCCAGCGTGAACTTTGGCGGTACGTCACTGATCATCGTGGTCGGCGTTGTACTGGAAACACTCAAGCAGATTGAGTCTCAGATGTTAGTGCGTCACTACAAGGGATTTTTGAATGATTAATGCAATCAGGGTGGGGCAGGAATGTTCCACCCTGTTGGAGTTTTGCAGCATTGAAACGGTAAACCCATGTCCGCGCGGCACCCATGGGTTTGCTAAGGCCTAAGCCGCGCAGAAATGAGGGAAAGAATGAAGATTGTGATGTTGGGCGCACCGGGCGCAGGCAAGGGGACACAGGCAAAGATGATCGCATCGAAATATGGCATCCCGCATATTTCGACGGGGGATATTTTCCGTGCGAACATCAAAAACGGAACGGAGCTTGGCAAAAAGGCAAAGACTTACATGGACCAGGGTGCACTTGTGCCGGATGAACTGACGCTTGAGCTGATCATGGACCGTTTTAAGCAGGATGACTGCAAGAACGGTTATGTGCTGGACGGCTTCCCGCGCACGATCCCGCAGGCGGAGGCACTAACGAAGGCGCTTGCCGCAGAGGGTGACAAACTGGATTACGCAGTCAACGTGGAAGTTCCGGATGAGAATATCGTAAACCGCATGTCCGGGAGGCGCGCATGCCTTTCCTGCGGCGGAACATACCATGTCGTATACAACCCGCCAAAGAAGGAAGGGATCTGTGACGCGTGCGGCGGCGAGCTGGTGCTGCGCGACGATGACAAGCCGGAGACCGTTGCAAAGAGGCTTAATGTCTACCACACCCAGACCCAGCCGCTCATCGAATATTATGCCGGGGAGAATATCTTGAAGGAAGTGGACGGCACAAAGGATGTAGCCGATGTATTTGCGGACATTACGGCGATTCTTGCCTAAGCTTTGGAGGCATACGATGTCGGTATCGATTAAGTCAGAAAAAGAAATCGCGCGCATGCGCGAAGCAGGAAAAATCCTTTCCGAGGTCCATGACCGTTTAGCGGAGATTATCATGCCGGGTGTTACGACAAAGGAGCTTGACCGCAAGGCGGCAGAGATGATCCGTGCCCACGGCTGCACCCCGTCCTTCCTAAATTACAATGGTTTCCCGGCTTCCATCTGTACCTCGGTCAACGAGGAAGTCATCCATGGGATTCCGGGCAAAAAACGGGTGCTTAGGGAAGGGGATATCATAAGCATTGACGCGGGTGTTATTTTTGAGGGCTACCATTCCGACGCGGCACGCACCCATGCGGTCGGGAAAATCCCGCCGGAGGCGGAAAAGCTGATCCGTGTCGCGAAGCAGAGCTTTTTTGAGGGCATAAAATTCGCGCGGGCGGGCTGCCATCTGTTTGAGATTTCGGCGGCGGTCGAGGATTATGTCGTGGCGAACGGCTTTAGCTGTGTGAGGGATTATGTCGGGCACGGGGTTGGCGCAAAGCTGCACGAGGAGCCGGAGGTGCCAAACTTCCGCCAGAAGCGGCGCGGCATGAAGCTGCTTCCGGGCATGACACTTGCCGTTGAGCCGATGATCAATATCGGAAAGCCCGAGGTATGTGTCCTGGAAAATGACTGGACGGTCGTGACGGAGGACGGGACGCTCTCCGCACATTATGAGAACACCATCCTGATTACGGAGGGTGAGCCGGAAATCCTCTCATTGCGGGGCTAAACGGAGCGGAACCAAAAATCAATAGAGATTCAAAAAGATCGGAAAGGAGAATTCCATGTCGAAATCGGATGTTGTAGAAATCGAAGGAACCGTTGTAGAGAAGCTGCCGAACGCGATGTTCCAGGTGGAGCTTGAGAACGGGCACCGGGTACTGGCACATATCAGCGGCAAGCTGCGCATGAATTTCATCAAGATCGTGCCGGGTGACAAGGTGACGCTTGAGCTGTCGCCATACGACCTGACAAAGGGAAGGATCATCTGGCGGGATAAATAGGTGGCTGCGGGGAGGGGCAAGGCTTGGGAATACCCTCCCCGTAGGCATTCTGCCTAAAAATCCCATGAAAAAATGCTTAAAAATTGGAAAAATAATTCTTGCATTTCCTGTCCGCTTTTGTTATAATTATAAGCGGA
>CAYMGZ010000261.1:0-4750 GCA_964390095.1 uncultured Lachnospiraceae bacterium
TGATCATTGACAAGGATCTGAGCGAAGGGCACTGTAAGCAGGTGGTAACACGTTTCCCGCCGGAACCGAACGGTTATCTTCACATCGGACATGCCAAATCAATTCTTTTAAATTACGGGCTCGCCAAAAAGTATGGGGGAAAGTTCAACCTCCGCTTTGATGATACAAATCCGACAAAGGAGAAAACGGAGTTCGTGGAATCGATTATCCGCGATGTCAAGTGGGTTGGCGGTGATTTTGAGGATCGGCTGTTTTTTGCGTCGGACTATTTTGACCAGATGTACGAGTGTGCGGTGAAACTGATAAAAAAAGGCAAGGCGTTCGTGTGTGACCTGAGTGCGGAGCAGATGCGGGAATACCGCGGCACGCTTACGGAGTCGGGGAAGAACAGCCCGTACCGTGACCGCAGTATTGAGGAAAACCTTGACCTGTTTGAGCGTATGAAAAACGGGGAATTTGCGGACGGTGAGCGGGTGCTGCGGGCAAAAATCGACATGGCATCGCCGAACATGAACATGCGTGACCCGGTGCTCTACCGTGTGGCACATATGAGCCACCACAATACGGGGGATCGATGGTGCATTTATCCGATGTATGATTTTGCGCACCCAATCGAGGACGCAATCGAAGGTGTGACCCACTCGATCTGCACTTTGGAATTTGAGGACCACCGGCCGCTCTATGACTGGGTGGTGCGCGAATTGGAATATGAGAACCCGCCGAAACAGATTGAGTTTGCAAAACAATATCTGACCAATGTGGTGACGGGCAAGCGCTACATCAAGAAGCTTGTGGAGGAGGGTGTTGTGGACGGCTGGGATGACCCTAGGCTTGTCACGATCAGTGCCTTAAGGAGGCGCGGTTACACGCCCGAGTCCATCCAGATGTTCATGGAGTTGTGCGGCGTGTCAAAAGCTTACAGCTCCGCGGATTACGGGATGTTAGAATATTGCATCCGCGAGGACTTAAAATTGAAGCGGCCGCGTGTGATGGCAGTGCTTGACCCGGTGAAGCTTGTAATCACAAATTACCCGGAGGGGCAGGTGGAGTACCTCCCGGCGCAGAACAACCCGGAGAACGAGGCGATGGGAACACGCGAAATCCCGTTTTCAAGGGAACTTTACATTGAGCGGGACGATTTCATGGTTGATCCGCCGAAAAAATATTTCCGCCTGTACCCGGGCAATGAAGTGCGGCTGATGAATGCATATTTTGTGACCTGCACGGATTATGTGGCGGACGAGGCCGGCCATGTGACCGAGATCCACTGCACCTACGACCCGGAGACAAAGAGCGGTTCGGGTTTTACCGGGCGCAAAGTGAAGGGGACAATCCATTGGGTATCCGTGCCACATGCCGTAAGGGTGACGGCGCGCCTGTATGAAAACCTGATTGACGAGGAAAAGGGTGTTTACAACGAGGAGGACGGTTCCATGAACCTGAACCCGAATTCGGTCACGGTCATGGAAAACTGTTATGTCGAGCCGGCCATCAAAGGGGCAAAACCATACGACAGTTTCCAGTTTTTGCGCAACGGGTTTTTCTGTGTGGACTGTAAGGACACGACGGACGACAAACTCGTTTTCAACCGGATCGTGTCGTTAAAGAGCAGCTATAAACCAAATTAAATATATGCGGAACTTTAAATAGGAGGATATGATGGCAAGTAATTTATTTTCGGGATTGGATTCCCTTGGACTTGGGAAACTTTCGAGCATGGATGTGTACGAGAACGAGGATGAAAAGA
Source organism: uncultured Lachnospiraceae bacterium (assembly GCA_964390095.1). GTDB lineage: Bacteria > Bacillota > Clostridia > Lachnospirales > Lachnospiraceae > RGIG4057. Next base: position 1,748 of record CAYMGZ010000261.1, read on the forward strand.
AAGAAAAAGCGCAGGCGGTGCCGGAAAAACCGGAGATCAACGAGGCAGACCTGCTTTTTGATAAGAGTTTTACCTGTCCGGTATGTGATAAAGAATTCAAGGCAAAAACAATCCGGACAGGGAAGATCAAGCTGATTGCGGCGGATTCCGACCTGCGCCCGAAATATCAGGCAGTGGATTCGTTAAAATATGATGTGGTTGCCTGCCCAACCTGTGGCTATGCAGCACTAAACCGCTATTTTAACTATATGACAACAGCGCAGGCAAAGCTGATCAAACAGAATATTTCCATGAATTTCAGGGGATTGAAGCAGGAATCGGACATCGTGTCCTACGACGAGGCGATCACAAAACATAAGTTAGCCTTGGCAAACACCGTTGTAAAGAAAGCGAAGGCGAGCGAGAAGGCATATACCTGCTTAAAGACCGCATGGATCCTGCGCGGGAAGGCAGAAAGCCTCACACCGGATATGGCAGATTACCAGAAGCAGAAAGATGAACTTGCAGCGGAGGAACGGGAGTTCCTTGAAAATGCGTACAACGGTTTCCTTGAGGCCTTCCCGAAGGAGGCGTTCCCGATGTGCGGCATGGATGAAAATACCGTATGCTACCTTGTGGCGGAGCTGGCGCGCAGGACGGGGCATATCGATGACGCGAAGCGCTGGGTGGCGAGGGTGCTTGTCTCTAAGAACGCAAATGACCGCATCAAGCAAAAGTCGATGGAACTGAAGGAGAAACTGACATCGGAAGGGCATTAAAAGGGTAGGGGAATGAAGGAACAGCTATATACGATCCCGGTAAATGACGAGTTTGACAAGGATTGCGAGTGCCCGGTCTGCGAGATGTACCGCTCCCTACAGAACGCGGCGGTTGATTTTACGATGGGACCAAGCTACATGGAGGATGACATCCGTATGGAAACAAACCGGCTGGGCTTTTGCGATAAGCATGTGAAGCTTTTGTACAAAAACCAGAACCGGCTGGGGCTTGCGCTGATGTTACAGACGCACACGGAACAGGTGATCAAAAACGCGGAAAAACTTGCAAAGGGCGGGAATGTATCCGGAGGTAAAAGCCCCATTTCACGGGGCTTTTTTCGCAAGCGCGAAACTTCCGGTGTGAAAGCGTACATGGATGGGCTGGATGCTTCCTGCTATATCTGTAACCGCATGGCGAACACCTTTGAGCGCTATCTGGTCACAGTTTTTTATTTGTACGACACGGACGAGGGTTTCCGCAGGAAATTTGCGGGCTGCAAAGGCTTCTGCAACCGCCATTACGCACTGCTCTATGAGATGGCGGGAAGACAGCTCTCCGGGAAGATGTGCGAGGAGTTTCTTTCCGTGTTGAACAAGGTTTATCTTGAGAATTTAAAGCGGGTGCGGGATGATCTGGAATGGTTTGTAGATAAATTTGACCATACACATACGAATGACCCGTGGAAGAATTCGAGGGATGCGCTGCAGAGGACGATCCAGAAATTAAATTCGATCCCGGCGGACGAAGTGTGAACGAACCGAATGAATGCGGCAATTTTAAGGTTATAAGTTCGTTCACACGACCTGTTTGCGCTGCGGGCGCAAACGAGGGCGGATTAGCTGCTCCCGAAAAGCGGTCGCAGCATGACCGCAAGTGTGAAATGTGAAAGGGGCGAGGGTTCGGCAAATAGTTTTGGGGCGTGACCCCTTTCACACGGCAGGTTTGGAAATAAACCATGGCTGTCGCGGATGATCATATAGATTTATATGGAGATAAAAACCAATGGAATTTGAACAATTATGCTTTACGCCAATGGTAAAAGAAGATATCCCGCTTTTAACCCCTATTATGAAGCGTTCTTTCGACAATGATTCACAACTATTTTTTCAAAAACCGGAAGGCGGACCGCCAGGTTATGATGACGGCAGTTTTTTGGAGGAATGGGGATTTCATCCGGAAGCCACGTCCTATCGCATTGACCTTAATGGTGTACCAATAGGGGCAATTATTTTATTTGTCCATGAAGACCATGGCTCAGGCTACCTTGGAAATATCTTTATTGACACGGACTTAAGTGGTAATGGATATGGTAGTATGACATGGCGTTTTGTGGAACATATGTTTCCAAAGGTTAAAACATGGTATGCGGAGACCCCTGCGGTTTCTTACCGTAATCATTATTTTTATATCAATAAATGCGGGTTCCATATCGTTGGCGTGGAAGGCGGCAGGGACAGATTTGATGCCCAATTCAAACTCTGTAAAACGATCAATTAATTTTTAATCGTATCGGATGAAGGCACGGTGGTAAATGTTACTGTGCTTTCGTTATTTATAATCTTGTCCTTAGCTATGGTTTTCTGAAAAGAGGCAATAAAAATCAGGAGCATACATCCGGAAATCTGAGATCAATACAGACAAAGGGGCTGCTGTAAAATACAAAATATTAACAAGACATATTTAGCATAGATTATACGGAATATAATTTCTTGTAGAAAAATGCTATTTTGCAGCAGCCCCGTCTGCAGTTACTGCCATTACTCGCAATGCCCGTCTTTGATCTTATCACAAAGATTCATCGCATCCAGATATTCTTTGCATGCCTTAAGCACGGTTTCCATCGCCTGTATGCCCGGCGCGCCGATCGTGTTGCGCTTCCTTACACAGGTTTCCATGCTGATCGCCCCGTAGATATCTGCCTCAAACACAGGGCAGATTTTTTTGTATTCCTCAAGCGGCAATTCATCCAGCGAGCAATTTTTCTCAATACAGATAAGCACCAACTGCCCGATGATCCCGTGCGCATCGCGGAACGGAACGCCGTGGTTGACAAGGTAATCCGCCGCGTCGGTGGCGTTCGTAAAGCCGTTCTTTGCGCTTGCCTCCATCACATCCTTGTTGAAACGCATTGTGGAGAACATCCCGGTGAAAAGCGCGATGCAGCCCTTTACGGTGTCAATCGCATCAAAGGTGAGCTCTTTATCCTCCTGCATGTCCTTGTTATAGGCGAGCACAAGCCCTTTC
>CAYMGZ010000262.1:0-4742 GCA_964390095.1 uncultured Lachnospiraceae bacterium
GTCCGATTTTTCTTTTGTATAAGTGTAAATTGTCTGGTTCAGCTTATATTTATTAAAAATATCATCGCGGGTCATTCTCTTGGAATCAAAATAAATATAAAGCAATTCCCGATAAGATTCCTCCGTATTCTTACCAATAAGCTCCCTTGCACGTTTGGCAGCATCCAGATAATAAGTTTCATATAGGGCAATGGAAAATGATTCTTTGTCAGGAAAATATTTGTAAATGGTTTTCTTGGATATTTTTAATTTGCTGGCTAATAAATCCACCGAAAACTTTAACCCCTCATTTCTCAGGCCTTCAATGGAAGCCCATATAATCTTGTCTTTCATATTGGAAACAAAATCCTCTTTTTTTGTTTCCAATATACATACCAATTCAAAATTTGTCAATAAAATATATGTAAATTTTCCATGAAATCCCTGGTCTTTTCCTCCCGGATTTATTTTTTGCAAAGCCACCAAAAAAATAATACCAAGTGGATTGCAAAAAGCTTGGATTATGGAAGGGGAATAAATTCTGCTTGCTATTTTCCCGAAAGGCGTGCATAATGTTAATGTCAATACCTGAGAAAATGGGGGAATTAAAAATGTTTACAAAGGAAGCTTTGCGCAAGCTGATCGTTCCGCTTATGATCGAGCAGCTTTTGATTGTTATGGTCGGGATGGTCGATACGATCATGATCAGCCCATGCGGGGAATCGGCGGTTTCCGGCATTTCCCTGGTGGATTCGATCAATGTCCTGCTGACCGGTATGTTTTCGGCCCTGTCAACGGGCGGTGCGGTCGTTGCGGCACAGTATATCGGGCATAAGGAGAGGGAGAGGGCTTGCCGTGCGGCGGACCAGCTGTTGCTTGCGGTACTGGCGGTTGCGGGTGTTTTGATGCTTTTTTCTTTGATTGGCAATTATGCCATCCTGCGGATTATTTACCGCAAGATCGAGGCGGATGTCATGGGGAATGCGCGTACATATTTTTATCTGTCGGCGGTCTCCTATCCATTCCTTGCCGTGTATTCCGCGGGAACGGCGCTGTTCCGTGCCATGGGGGATTCCAAGATTTCCATGAAGACCTCGATTGTCATGAACGTGATCAATGTGGCCGGCAATGCGCTTTTGCTCTATGTGTTTGAACTGGGGGTTTTCGGGGCGGCGTTTGCAACGCTCGTCTCAAGGATTGTGGCGGCGGTTGTCGTGACAAAACTTTTGTTGAACCAGGAAAGGCAGATCCATCTGGATGCGAAGCTGCATCTTGGTTTTTACCCGGAAATGATCCGACGCATTTTGCGCATCGGAATCCCGAATGGGCTTGAGAGCAGCATTTTCCAGATCGGGAAGCTGATTGTGGCGGGGCTTGTTTCCGGGTTTGGAACGGCGGCGATCACGGCAAACGCGGTTGCGAACACCATCTGTTCCTTTGAGGTGATCCCCGGCAACGCGATTGGGCTGGCGATGGTCACGATTGTCGGGCAATGCGTGGGGGCACAGGACGTTGGGGAAGTGAGGAAATACACAAAGAAATTGATGAAATACGCATATATGGCGGTTTTTGTTGTTAATGTATTGGTGGTGCTGCTTTTAAACCCAATCTGCGCGGCGTACCGGCTGCTGCCGGAGACGGAGACGTTGACGAAACAGATTATTTTATACCACAGCATCTGCTGCGTGCTGATCTGGCCGTCATCCTTTACGCTGCCGAACGCCCTGCGCGCCGTGAACGATGTAAAATTTACGATGCTGGCATCCATTAGTACCATGTGGATTTTCCGCATCGGGTTGAGCTATGTGCTGGCATTAAGCTGCGGGCTTGGGGTGATCGGTGTGTGGGTCGCCATGACCATTGACTGGCTGGTGCGCGCATCGTTGTTTGTGTGGCGCTTCGCGTCAGGTCGGTGGCGCAGGTACGCGATGATTTAAGGCGCAAAGGAGTGGTCCCATCCGTATTTTCCTGGATGTGGGATTTGGCTGATTCATTATGAAAGAAGGGATAAAAACCGGATGATTACGGAATTATATGAGAAACTGCGGCAAAAGCAGGAATTGCGGCAGAGCCTGATCGCGATGAAAGGGCTGCTAAGGGGGGCGGATGGGAAGTGCGCGCGCGGGGAGCTTGCCGCATATTGCGGCGGTGATTTCTCGGTGCTTTTTGGCTGTCTGGCGGATGAGGATGCCAAGGTGCGGAAAAATGCGGCGCTTGTGCTTGGGGAGCTTGCCGTGCCAAAGTTTTTGATGCCGTTGTGGGAGGCGTATGCCACGGAACAGACACGTTTTGTAAAAAGTGCTTATCTTGAGGCGTTGAAGGCATATGATTATACGGCACTATTGCCACGGTTAAAGGAAGCTTTGGCGCAGGTGAACGCGCAGGAGGCAAATGAGGAAAACCGCAAACACCTGCAGGAAGAACGCATGCTTTTGCGGGGGCTGATTGCGGCAAAGGAGCAGGTAAAGCCGCACTGCTATACGGGCGATGCGCTCGTGAGCGAATTGGTGCTGACCACGAACCGCAACCATAAGGATATCCTGATTTCCGGGCTTGGCAGATGCCAAAAGAAAGAGCTTGCGGCGGGGGTGATGGTGCGGACGGCGGAGGCTTCCAGGCTTTTTGGGCTGCGCACGTTCGAGGAAATGTTTTTTGTGCTGCCCGGCTGCAAAACGGTGCCAAGTGACCCGCAGGAAGCGGCTAAGGCACTTGTGGCGGCAGGGCTTGTAAATTATCTGAAAGAGCGCCACAAAGACAATGGCATGCCGTTTCGGTTCCGCATCGAGCTGCGGGGAGGGATGCCCCTTGAAAAGCGCAGTGTCTTTGTGCGGCGTATGGCGGCATTGCTGGAGGAAAAAAGCGGGGGCGCGCTTGCGAATGTGACGGATGGCTACGAGGTGGAACTGCGCCTGATTGAGGCGAAGGAAGGGGATTTCTATGTGCTCCTGAAACTGTTCACACTCAAAGACCACCGCTTTTCTTACCGGCAGAAAACGATTTCGGAGGGGATGCGCCCGTTTTCTGCCGCTTTTTGCATGGCGCTCGCAAAAAGAGGGGTGGATCTTTCCGGGTGGCCATTTTTCCGGGAAAACGCGCATGTGCTGGATCCGTTCTGCGGGGCAGGTACGATGTTGATTGAGCGGGCAAAATGCGGCAGTGTTAAGCAAATGTTCGGGGTGGACCTTTCGGGGGAAGCAGTTTTGGCAGCGCAGGAAAATACGCGTCTGGCGGATGAAAAAGCATATTATATGAACCGTGATTTCTTCACGTTTTCAATGGAAGAGCCGTTTGATGAGATCGTGACGGATATGCCGTTTACGGTGTTGGAGAAGGAGGAGAAAAAACGGGAGATCGAAGCACTTTACCAAAAATTTTTCGGGCGTGCCGCGGACTTTTTGAAGGGGGACGGTGTGCTGCTTATGCTGACGCACGACCGCGCACTGGTAAGAAAATACGCGCAGGCAAAGTTTTCGTGTATCCGGGAATTTGAACTGTCGATGAAGGAAGGAAGCTATCTATATTTGATGCAAAAACGCTAAAACAGCATACCACAGGAACTCAAAAAACAGCATACGCCCGGAACAGCGCCGGAAGGGGATTCCAGAAGCCATGCGGATGGAAGCCCCTTCCACGGCAAGGGCGCTGTGTAGTGGATATGCGGAACTCAAAAACAGCATATCCACGGACAGTGCCAGAAGCAGATTTCCAGGAGCCATGCGGATGGAAATCTGCTTCCCGGGTCATTGGTACTGGGAGTGGATATGCGGAACTGAAATAGGAGGAAAAATATGGGAGAGTTGAAAATTGGCTGCCATGTCGGCATGAACGGAAAAGAGATGTTCCTTGGTTCCGTGCGGGAAGCCGTTTCCTACGGTGCAAACGTATTTATGGTATACACCGGTGCCCCGCAGAACACAAGGCGCAAAGAGATCGGTGAGCTGCGCATCCCGGAAGGCTTTGCACTGATGCAGGAGCACGGCATCAAGGAAGTCATCGTACATGCGCCCTACATCATAAACTTAGCAAACACCATAAAACCCGAGACCTTTGCGCTCGGCGTGGATTTCTTGGCAAAGGAGCTTCTTCGGGCGGAGGCAATGCACAGCAAGGTACTGGTGCTGCATCCGGGTTCCCATGTCGATGCGGGGGCGGAGGCGGGCATCCGCCAGACAATCAAGGGCCTCAACGAGGTATTGTCCGCCGATACAAAATGCATGGTCGCGCTGGAAACCATGGCGGGCAAGGGCAGTGAGATCGGAGCAAGCTTTGAGGAACTGGCAAAAATCTATGACGGCGTGCACCACAGCGAGAAACTGCGCGTATGTTTTGACACCTGCCATACGCATGACGCGGGTTATGACATCGTGGATGGTTTTGACGGGGTGATGGAACAATTTGACCGCCTTCTGGGAAAAGACCAGATCGCGGTATTCCATATCAACGACAGCAAGAATGTGCGCGGCGCTGCGAAGGACCGGCACGAGAATATCGGGAAGGGGCAGATCGGGTTCCCGGCGCTGTGGCGCATCGTGCACGCCCCGGATTTTATGGAAGTACCAAAAATATTGGAAACACCGTTTATCCCATCAGCGGACCACCCGGATGAAAAAGTTGCGCCGTACCGGGAGGAAATTGCAATGCTGAAAAAAGAGGTGGTACAATGAAAAAAGGCGAAAAGGGGGAGAAAAGCGGCAAGCTGCGCATGGTGCTTGGCATTGCGATCATGCTGTTAGGGATCTGCGTTTGCCTGTACCCGTTCTACC
>CAYMGZ010000263.1:0-4697 GCA_964390095.1 uncultured Lachnospiraceae bacterium
TAACTATTAAATATAAAATATCCAAAAAAAATAAAAGCCATCCGGCTAGAAACCGTTTCCGTTGTGGAAATGCAGTTTCTGGCTGGATGGCTTTTTATTATTTATAAATTATGTGGAAAGGGGTGAAATAATTGTAGGAAATATGGGAGTCCACTTCCGGAGAATGTAAATTTTTGTCCGGACGGAAGAGGGGGATACCCTCCGCCTTTTCGTCAAGGATTCCGGCATCCTTGGTATGCTGTCCATTACGATGGATTATAAGATTTGTGGAGGGACACTGTGGGTAAAAGTTTTAGGAAAAGGTTTTTCCATGACAAAGAATGAGACAGGAGGATTTTTTATGGGAAGAATGGAAAAAGGAAATAAGAAAAAAATGCTGTTTTTCCGGGTGCTGAGCCTTTTGCTGCTCACGGCAATGCTGTGCGGGGGATTTCCGCAAAGACAGGCAACAGGGACACAGGGTACGTCCGGGGATTTTGAGATTGTGGATGGGGTGTTGGTGAAGTACCATGGTGCTGGCGGGAAGGTGACAATCCCGAAAGGGGTGACGAGCATCGGGAATAGTGCGTTTTCTGGATGTAGCGGCTTGAAGAGCATCACGATCCCGGAGGGGGTGACAAGCATCGGGGATTGGGTGTTTAATAGGTGCAGTAATCTGACGAGTGTCACAATCCCGAAGGGGGTGACAAGCATCGGGGATTGGGTGTTTCATGAGTGCAGTAGTCTGACGAGTGTCACAATCCCGAAGGGGGTGACAAGCATCGGAACGGCGGCGTTTGAATCTTGCAGCGCCCTGACGAGCGTCACGATCCCGAAGGGGGTGACAAGCATCGAATCGGCGGCGTTTGATGGGTGCAGCAGTCTGACGAACATCACAATCCCGAAGGGAGTGACAAGCATTGGATCGAAGGCGTTTAATGGGTGCAGCGACCTGACGAACATCACAATCCCGAAGGGGGTGACGAGCATCGGGGGGGAGGCGTTTGAGGAAACCCCATGGCTTTCAAAGCAAAGAGAAAAGAATCCACTTGTTGTCGTAAATGGTATTCTAATTGATGGCAAGACGTGTAAGGGAAAGGTAACAATCCCAGAGGGGGTAACGAGCATCGGACCGCGGGCGTTTGAATCTTGCCGCAGCCTGACGAGCGTGACAATCCCGAAAGGAGTAACGAGCATCGGATCAGCGGCGTTTGAATCTTGCCGCAGCCTGACGAGCGTGACAATCCCGAAAGGAGTAACGAGCATCGGAACATCGGTGTTTGAATCTTGCAGCACCCTGACGAGCATCACGATCCCAAAGGGGGTAACAAGCATCGGGGATTCTGCGTTTCAATATTGCACCAGCCTGACGAGCGTGACAATCCCGAAAGGGGTAACGAGCATCGGAACGTCGGCGTTTGGTGCCTGCAGCAGCTTGACGAGCATCACAATCCCGAAAGGGGTGACAAGCATCGGGGGGAATGCGTTTATTTATTGCACCAGCCTGACGAGCGTGACAATCCCGGCGGGGGTGACAAGCATCGGGGAGAAGACATTTTATGGGTGCAGTGCCCTGACGAGCATCACGATCCCGAAGGGGGTAACAAGCATCGGGTGGGATGCGTTTTATGAGTGCAGCGCCCTGACGAACATCACGATCCCGAAGGGGGTAACAAACATCGGAACGGGGGCGTTTTTTGGGTGCAGCAGCCTGACGAGCGTGACAATCCCGAAGGGGGTAACAAGCATCGGACCGGAGGCGTTTGAATCTTGCAGCAGCCTGACGAGTGTGACAATCCCAGCCGGGGTGACAAGCATCGGGGGTAAGGCATTTTATGGGTGCAGCGCCCTGACGAGCATCACGATCCCGAAAGAGGTAACAGACATCGGGTGGGATGCGTTTTCTGAGTGCAGCGACAACCTAATCATATATGGGAAAAAAGGTTCCTCTGCAGAAAAACATGCAAAAGAAAATGGAATTAAATTTCAAGTAAAATAATCCCTGGGATTGTATTTTCTCTATCTTACGGTGGATGTCATACAAATAGAAACAATGAAATCCAATTACCCACACGGGAATGGGGCGGCAATTCTACGCTGCCCCATGGCTTCCTGTGAAGAATAGGATGAGAAGATATTTCTAATCTTTGGATAGGATCAGGGAGATTGCATCAAGCCCCACACACCACGAAACGAAACGCAATCTCATCCTTTGAACATTCCATCCCCAGGGAACGTTTCATATTATATTCCAGCCTGCTATAATTACTCCAATAAATAGTTTCCCAATCCGCCGGGAGTTCCCCGCCCGCCTCCGCATAAGACCTCAAAAAGCAGCTGAATGCAGCTGGCATTGAATCGCCCCCAGACCACACTGGCCGCATATTCCCTCCAATAATTCACGCGCCGGATCAGACCCCTTGGCAGTAACTTTCTTTATGCATTTAACTCCATTCTTTTTCACAAAACAGACAATTGGATCGTGCGCCACAACCCGTTCTCCGACTGCAAGAATTTCAGCGCCACCAGCTGGTCGCGCAGTGAGCATTCCATTTCCATGCACTAGCGATACCAATCAGAAACTTTTTCTCAATATCTTGCTTGTTTTAAGATTCACATTCTTTGCAACTGGCAAGGTGTCCAACCGGAAGTTGGATAAAGCACAAACCCTTCCAACGAATGCGTCATTGCTTTTATGGCTGTTTATCAGTAAAATATCATTGTAGCTACAAAAAAACGAATTGCGAGGTACGTTAATATGACAACAATGAAGATCAATGAACAAATTGCCTTTCTCAGAAAACAGAAAGGTCTTACACAAGAAGAACTTGCAAGCGCTCTCGGTGTAACCAACCAGGCTGTTTCAAAATGGGAATTGGCACAATGTTGTCCGGATATCCAGCTCCTGCCTGACATCGCGAAATTTTTTGACGTTTCAGTAGATGAACTTCTGGGCTATACCCCCGTTTCTGCAACGGAAGACATTGTTCTTGCTGTTCGCAGGCGTATCGAGTCTTTGCCCGAAGGCGAAGATTTTGACTTCACGTTCCGAATGGCGGCAGCTCTTCACGCGATTATTTTCTCCAAAGAAATGACGACTGGTAATAGCAATCCCGGCTGGGATACCGACGATGCCATTGAACATGCCGGAAATGCTGAATGGGGATATTCCATCTGTAACATTCCAGAAATTACAACAACAATGCGGCAGGGAGTGGTATTCTTTTCTAAAAATAAAAACCTGACGCTGATGGACGCGGATATTCGTCATATCGTGTCAATGCTCAAGCCCTTTAGCGATACGAAAAATTTGAAGATTGCCACAGCTCTTTACCATTTGACCGTCCACTCCAAAGATGCTTATGCAACCATTGCCCAGATCAGCAATCAATCCGGGGTATCTCCGGAAAAAGTTCAGTATTGCCTTGAGGGGGATCTGTCGCAATTTATTCTCGAAAGGAAAAATCCGGAAAGCGAGTTCCGGTTGGAAGGAAGGTATATGAATCTCCTCCCAATCATCTCCCTTTTCGATTGCAAATAATTCGTATCTATATATTCGGTGATTAGAAATCGCCGAATATATAGCCCCTCCGGGGGATGCGCATCTCCCCTACCTGTAAAATTCCCCAAAAAGTTCGCAAAACCGCTTCTCGTAGACCCCGTATTTCCCGCGCCACCCTCCAAGCGGAAGAATAATATCCGAACGGCTGCCCCCGGGCAATTTCCTTCCCATATCCCAGCGGGTATTTTCGTCTGTAAACCCGTCAAACAACGGCTTGACCCATGGATTATACAGCACTCCTAATTCCGCCAATGCCATTAACTGCCCCCGCAGACGGTATTTTTCACACCCCGGTATCTGCTTTGATTTCATAATCCTTCCTTCTAGCTTTCCCGGCGTTTCCTCCTCCGGCGCACTGCGGATCATATCAATGACCGAACAAAAAATCCGCAGGTCTTCCTCCGTGGGTGCTTGCGGCAAAAGCCCGGTAAATTCTTCCAGATCGAGATAAAAATCCCCGACCCCTTCATTCCACGAATATCCCCAATAATTCCGGAAGATTTCATTCCCCATTTCCAGCCAAAATTCTCTTTTCATCCCGCAGATTTCACAATATTCCCCACCCTGCGCATTGCAAAAGCTATGCGGCGGCACAGCACGCGCAAAAAGATAACTCAAAACCGGCTGCCGCCCCCGTGGGAAACTTCCAAATCCCGCAATGTAGGCGGAAAGCAGGTTGTGCAGGGAAAGGTTCGGGTGATCCATGATTTCCTTCAATTTGCGGATATTTTCATCATGTGTATCATGGACAACCGCATTGACCGGATACCCGCTCTCCTGCAAATAGGAACGCTCCTTTTCCGATAAATTCTTTAGCGAATAATGCGTGGTGGATGTTTTTCCATCAAAAGTATCCCCTGTTTCAACCCGTATCTGATACCCTTTTTCGTCCTTTTGGTATTTCTTTTTATAATATACCTTTTTTAATATTTTAAATAATTTTTCATCCAAAATTTTCCCCTCCGGGAAGCCTGAGAAAACCAATGCCGGGATAATAGGGATTCCACTCTTTTCCAGCATGGCTTCCAACTTTTCCGCCGTCCGGTAATTGCCCATCGCAGTTTCCCTCTGCATAATATTAGGGTTCAATAATTTTACGGCATACCGCCCTTTTGTTGTAAACAGGGATTACATTTTATGCAAAAATCCGCCTTCT
>CAYMGZ010000264.1:0-4670 GCA_964390095.1 uncultured Lachnospiraceae bacterium
GGGGAATGCCAGGTAGCGGCATCCCCCCTGCTTTTTTGCGCAAAGCTGCATGGAAGCCCGTGACGGCAAAGCGATTTTTTTGTAAGAAAAAAGTTCTCGCCATTTTGGACACGTTGTGGTATAATCTACCGTATGATTGGAAAAGACTGCTCTTTTTTCCAGAAATCCGTATAGGGGAGGAAAAAAGTGCCTACAATTTTAAGGATTGGTGAAAACTCCCGGACAACAAAGAAAGTGGCATTGCAGGGGGGTTCGCCGTGGGAAGGAAAGGGGTGTGATGGCGATGCTAAACATCAGGAAGACCCGTCTGATGACAAAGCTTGCCCTATATGAGACGGGGGAAGGCAAGGAGGATATCAGGCTGAGCAAATATTACAAGACGGATTATGTAAGACTGCAGATTTTAAAGACAATCCTCGCAGTGACGGTTGGGTATATCCTGATCTTACTGATGGTCGTACTTTATAAATCGGAATACCTGATTGCGCAGGCGGTGAACCTTGATTACAGGGCAATCGGGGTGACGGTGCTTGTCATATATGTGGTGTTGCTCACAATTTATACGGTGGGGGCAATCATTGGCTACTCAATCAAATATGATCTGTCGCGGGGGAAACTGACACGGTATTTTAGGATATTGAACATCATGAAGAAGATTTACCGCGAGGAGGAAGGCAGCGGCTCTGCCGCAGAAAAAGAGGAGGAAAGCAATGGTTAAGATTTTGGAGCTGCGTTCCCTTTTGCGGGCGTACTATCAGAAATTCCAGATGGCCGTTGACCCGTTGATAAAGTTTGTCGCGGCCTTTGTGACATTCCTGATGATCAATCGGACGATTGGCAACAACGAGAAGCTTGAGAAGACGGTCGTGGTGCTGTTGGTGTCGCTGCTGTGTGCCTTCACGCCGTCCTCGATCTTTGTGTTTCTGGCGATGGTGTTTGTCATCCTGCATGTTGCGTCGGCATCACCCTTTATGGCACTGTTCGCGGCGCTGATCTTTGTCGTGCTGTACTGCTTTTTCCTGCGCTTTGCACCGCAGTACGGCTATGTTGTCGTGGCGATCCCGATCCTTTCGACATTGCATATGCCGTATCTTGTCCCGTTGCTTATGGGGCTTGTGGCAAACCCGATCACGATCCTGCCGTCGGCGTGCGGTGTTGTGGTATATTATATGTTACAGATCTTAAAGGAACATACGGTTGTGAGCGACAGCTTTTCGCTCGATGACATCCTGCCGTTTTACACGGAGGTGTTTGAGGCCTTGCTTGCAAGCAAGGATATCCTGATTGTTTCCGGTGTCTTCGCGGTTGTCATCATCGTCGTGTACACGGTGCGCAGGCAGAAAATGGAGTATGCGGCGGAATTGGCAATTGTCGCGGGTGCGGTGGTCAATGTCTTTGGCTTTTTGGTCTGCGACCTCCGTTTTGATACAAAAATAACGCTTGGAAGCATGATTGTCGGAACACTATTATCCATGCTCGGTACGTTTGTCGCACTCTTTTTCAAGCGGGTTCTTGATTATACGGCTGTGGAAAATGTGCAGTTTGAGGATGATGATTATTACTATTATGTAAAAGCGGTGCCAAAGATTGAGATCGGTATCGCCGAGCGCAAAGTCGAACATATCAACGCGAAGAACGAAACGGCGGATGAGGAGGATGAGGATGATTACGAAGAAATCCTTGACGAGGAGACAGGCGAGGTGATCTTTAGGCCAAAGAAGGGTGGTGCTGGCGGACAGGTACGGCGGCAGAAAGGGGGCAGGGGCTCCGGGTATTTCTACCGCAAGATGCAGGAGGAGAAACAGAGGATACGCGAGGAAGAGCAGCAGCGGGCACGCGCCGAACTGCGCGCGGCAAAGCGTTATGAGAGCGGGGAGGAACAGTACCTGGGCGAGGAAGAACTGCTGCGCTCGGAACAGGGGCGTTTTTACCAGGATGCACAGGAACAGGGGGAGGAAGATGACCCGCACAGGAACTGACCCGGCATATGGACGGGCAGGAATGTTTCCGGCACGTCATGGGGAAATATGGTATGAAAAAGGAACAGATCGGGGGGGATGGCGATGAGGTGGCTCCAGACATTTTTGAATGAGTACCTGGTGCGGCTGACAAGGCTGAAGTTCGGGGATATTTTGGAAATACTGATCATCACTATGATTATTTATTATTTTCTGCGCTGGATCAAGACAACCAATGCATGGGCTGTCCTAAAGGGGCTTCTGATCCTTTTTGTGTGTTGGTTGGTTGCCTATATTTTTGATCTCCACGCGATCCAGTGGATTTTTGTGAATGCGGTCGGGGCCGGAATCATGGCACTTGTCATCCTTTTCCAGCCGGAGCTGCGCCGGGTGCTCGAGCAACTGGGGTCAGGGGTTGTGCCATCGCTTTTTGGGGGCAGTACGGGTGACCAGGAGACACTGACAAACGAAGATATCGATGAGATCATCCATGCAGTCTACCATATGGCAAAGGAAAAAACAGGGGCATTGATTGTGATCGAGCGCCAGATCAGTTTGCTGGAGCCGGTCAGGAGTGGTATCACGATCGATGCAAACATATGTTCCGGCCTTCTGATCAGTATTTTTGAGGAGAATAAGCCGCTCCATGACGGTGCGGTCATCATCCGGGGGAGGAGGCTTTGGACGGCGACCAGTTACCTGCCGCTCTCAAGCAACATGCAGCTGAGCAAGGAACTGGGGACAAGGCACCGGGCAGCAGTCGGGATCAGCGAGGAGACGGACAGCTTTACAATTGTTGTTTCGGAGGAGAGGGGAGCCGTGTCAATCGCCCAAAACGGGGAACTGATCCGGGGAGTCTCCGCGGACCGGCTGCGCAGGGAGCTCCAGGCGCTTCAGGCTGCACCGAAAAAAAAGAAGCGGTTTTTCCGGCACAAAGAAAAGAAGGTCTGAGGAAAGAAAGCACGGGGTGTTGGTATGAGTGACAAGGAAAAGGAAAAAGGGAAAAATCTTCTTTTGTTCCAGAATAAGGATCAGCGTGCTGCAGAAGAAATGAAAAAGCGGAGGAAAGAGAAACAACAGGAAGCAGAAAAAGAGCCACAGCGCGAGCCTTCGTTTTTGGTGAAAGTCTTTGGGGTCTTTAAGAGTAACTTGCGCTGGAAACTGTTGTCTTTAGTTATCGCGGTGCTGGTCTGGGTGACGATCATGAACATTGACGATCCGTATATTACCGTGACAATCCCGGATGTCCCCGTGGTGTCGCAAAATGAGAGCGTGCTGCAGGAGCAGGGGAAGATCAGCGACATCGAGAGTGGGCGGACGGTCACGCTGAAAGTGCATGCGCCAAGCTCGGTTGCGGAAAAACTGACGGCAAAAGATTTTAAGGCGGTGGCGGATTACCGGCAGATGTCGCTTGTCTATGCGGTGCCAATCCAGGTGTCCGTGCGCCGCGAAAGCCCATATAACAAGGATGATATCGACATCACGATCGAATCAAAACAGCCGGAGGTCATGGTGCTGACGCTGGAAGATTACACGAGCGAGACGTTCCGTGTGGACATCCAGACCGTGGGGAAGGCGGCGGAAGGATATTATGTATCCGATATGGTCGTATCGCCCAATTTGGTGCAGATTTCCGGGTCGGAAAAGCAGATTGGCCGCATCGAGAGGGTCGTGGTTGAGGTTGGGACGGGACAGGTGAAGAAAAGCTTTGAGCAAAAGGCCGTGCTGCATGCATATGACAAAAACGGGTATGAGATCGAGGACGCAACCATTGAGTTTGACACAAAAGAAGTCAATGTGCAGGTGAGTGTGCTCCCGGTCAAAAAGATATTGCTTTTGATCACGACCGAGGGGGAGCCGGCCTACGGCTACGAGTGCACGGGCATCCAGCATGTGCCGACGGAAATCATGATTGCCGGGGAAGCGGAGGACTTAGAGGGGATATATTCCATGACAATCCCGTTTGACATCGACATGCAGAATAAGGATTATGGCGCGAAACTGAATATTGAGACTTATCTGAACGAATACTATGGCGGGAAATATGTGCTTGTCGATGAGGAAAAATATGTCACGGTAACGGCATACATCGAGAAACTCCCGACAAAGGATTTTAAGGTGGGCAGCGAGGATATTTCCGTGGTCGGGCTTCCGGAGGAATATGACCTGCTCTACACCACAAAGAGCGGTATCAACATCAAGGTGCTCGGCAGGCAGGAGGAACTTGACAAGCTGACCGTCCAGGGCTTAAAGCTTTATATCGACGTGACGGATTACGGACCGGGGAATTATTATGTATCGGTGTGCTCGGACACGGATGCCTTTGTGACCGTTAGGACCGGAACCATCGGGATCCGGATCGTGGAGGCGGCGGATACTTTCGTGGTCGATGACAATACCGATGGGAAGGACGGAACCGGAGATGGCGGCACCGGGGGTGGCGGGGCGGACCAAGGAATTTCCGGGGATGGCGGCGGACAGCCGGAAGATGGGACAGCGGCAAAAGAAACCGTCCCTGCCGCATAGGCGTACCGCGCGGTGGCACAAAAAACAGACATAACATGAAAGCGGATGCGGGAATGTGTTTCCCGCCCGCGGAAAAGAGGGGAAATGTTGAATTATAAAAGATATCAAAAAAATCCGGTCGTCAATTATCCGGAACGTGAATGGCCGAACAAGGAGATCACGGCGGCACCGATCTGGTGCAGCGTT
>CAYMGZ010000265.1:0-4670 GCA_964390095.1 uncultured Lachnospiraceae bacterium
CCATGATAAAAACTTGCCGCTGCCATGTGGTTTTTGCACGACTCATGTCATATCTTCCAGGTTTTGCCCCTGCCACTGGCATCCCCTGTCCGCTTTGCGCGGATACATGTCTTTTACAAAAAAGCGGGCAGGGAATGTTTTTCTTTGTCCGTGCGCCGCCTTAGCGGCATACTTTCCCCGCACGGACTGCGCATAAGAAAACTTCCGCCCCCGGATTCCCACCGGAGGACGGAAGTCAAAAACTAAATGCACATAAATCCAATAAAAGACTGCCTTTTGCTACATGCGGCACGCCAGGATACCGGACTTCCATGAACCGCACGGCAGGCATGGACCTAGTACATGCTCTGCGTCGCGATATACGGTCCCGCAACAAAATTCGCCCGGTTCCCGCTCGCGTCAATAATCTGATTGTCCGCAATCGTAAAACGTATTGTCCGCGAGGTCGGAAACCCATCCAAAGTGATGAAAATCTGCTTCCCGCTCGTCGTGCCGTAACCCGTAAAACTCATACCGGTTGCCGGATCCACCGCGTTGACACGGATCGTACCCGTCACTTCCTCGGACATCGTGATTGTGATCATGCTGTTATAGAATGTACTTGATACATATCTTGGCGGTTCGTTTTCCGATGCGGTAAACACAACACTCTGGTTTGTCACCACGCCTGCGGCCATCCCCTGACCCCGCACACCGTTGACCACCAGTTCATAGCTGCCATAGTTGTTCTTAAACGTGCCAATATCAAAGGTCAGCTCCACAACCACACTGCTATCATTGTTCTGGCTTACGGTAGCCCCGACCGGATAGATGCGAGACGAGCCATTGGCCACATAATAATTCTGTACCTGCTCCGCCGTATCCGGATCCAGCTTGCCGGAAAAATTTAAATAAATCATCCCAAGGTCTTCCGGGTTCTGCGTGGCAGAGACCGGAACCGGTGCCTCGTCCGTCGATGCCGCCCCATTCTTGTTAATTGTAATGTTCGTCTCCCTTGAGAAATTCTCCAGTTTATCTGCCACCATGCCTTCCGGAAGCGTAAACGTAAACAACCCGCCCCCAAGCATCGCAGGTTCCTCAAAGGTATACGTGACAATGGTGTTTTCCACCTCCGCCGTCGTGCTGAACGGGGACACCGTGGAAATATCACCGTTTGTGCTCCTTATGCGCACCAAAACCTGCTGCATTGTTGTTGCCACACGGATTTCCTTATTGTAAGTCAAGATCAGCCTGCTCACTGTCCGCCCGTCCACAACCACGTTGGTCAGCTCATTGTGAAGAATCTGCGGCGGGGTCGCATCCATGGTGAAGTTTACCGGGTAGGACTGGGAAGGGATTGTTGATGTGATCGCGTTGTAATTATACCATCCGGAAAAACCAACAACCTGCGTGCCCGTTACCGACTGGTACGAAGCCGGAATCTCATAACGGACAATCCTCTGGTTTTCCACGTCCACAACCCCGTAGGAGGTATAAGAGCCAAACTGTGCCATACCGCCGGAAGAAAGCTCCGCGCTAAATGTAACTTCGATCTCCGTCTTTGAAATACGCTCCGCCTTCAGGATTGACGCAAGCGGCTTCGCCGAGGTATCCGTGCGCACATAGACGCTCTGTAACAGCCTGCTCGTCGCGTTGCCCGCCGTATCACGGATTCCGCGCAGCATTACCGTCACTACCAGGTTTTTCTCCATCGTATATCCGCTAAGGTCAATGGAAAGCGTGCGCTTGTCGTCACTGAGCCGATAACTTGACGGGTCTTTCAAGTAACTGCTAAGCAACGCATCTGTCGTTCCGGATATACTCTCAACCGTCATGTTTGTAATGTCAAGTGCCTCATTGAAATTGATGTTGCTGATCAGGCCATTATAGCCGACCGTCGTATTCAGGTAGATTGGCCCCGCCGTGTCTTTCAGGGTCATGATACTGGAATACTGCTCAAACGGAAGCCCCGTCGAACTCATGACCTTATCGGATACCACAACGGAATAAATTCCATTGAAGGAACCTGTGCCATGGACAGTCAGTGTTTTTGCATCGGTGGAAAGGTTCGCCGTCAGCGTCCCAAAATCCGTTGCTTTCTCATCTTTGCCAAGCACGACTACGCCGGCGACCAATTTGTCCCCATTGACCACGCTGCTTTTCCTTACCGGCTGGTTAAACACAATCTGCAGTTCCTGGCTTCCGACCATCTTCGCCGAATCCACCTTCGGAAGGGTTGGGGTCGGTGTCGGGAGCGGGGTGGAAGTCGGCGTTGGGGTCGGGGTAGAAGTTGGTGCCGGTTTTTCAACCACATGCAAATAAAATTTTGCCACCGCTTTATTTTCCGCCCTGACCGCCTCGGTCTTACTCATGCCATACCGGACCTCAATCAGCGTGATCCCCGGCTTCTTCGCCGTAATCACACCGTTTGTGGACACCGTGGCCACGCTCTCATCATCCGAACTGTAAAAAACGCTGTCCGTCGTGTTGGACGGGGTCACCGATTTTTTCAGCGAAAATGTGCTGCCGACATACATCGACTTTGCATTGTCGTCGTCCAAAGCCACATTGGTGAATTTAACTGCCGTGGCCGCAACGCGCTGGCGCACGATGATTGTACAGGAAAGCACCTTGGAAGTACCGTCCCCATATTTCAAAGTACATTTCACTGTCGTTGTGCCCACCTTTACCGGTGTCACAAGACCGTTTTGATCGACCTTTGCGATTGAAGTACGGTTTGCCTTCCATGTGATGGATTTCACCTTACTCTCATCCAGGTTCTCCAATTTTAACTGGAACGTTGTCCCAAGATAAACCTTCCGGC
This sequence comes from uncultured Lachnospiraceae bacterium, assembly GCA_964390095.1. Taxonomy (GTDB): domain Bacteria; phylum Bacillota; class Clostridia; order Lachnospirales; family Lachnospiraceae; genus RGIG4057. Next base: position 2,804 of record CAYMGZ010000265.1, read on the forward strand.
TCGTCGCGTTCAGCGATACCGATGCCGCCTGCACGCTCAGGCAGTCCGCAAGCCCCGCAAGCAACGGAAGTGCCATGCAGAGCACCAGCAGGAATGCCATGCGTTTCGATCGCTTTCTTTTCATACCCTACCTCTTTTCTATGTAGCCGCCAAAGGACGGCAAAACATCCGGTGATAAGCCTATCATACCCGACATTTTTGTCAAATTCAAGCCAAAGTTGTTACGATTTTCTTACAAATCCAATTTCTGTTTCCCGCCAAGTTCCCCTGCCCAAAAAGAAAACTGCCGCACGGGCGGGAAACACTACAAAACACCGCGAATGAACGCCGTATTCCATATATCCCTTCCCCATGCGGCAGCCCTTCGTCTGTCTGCTATGGAAAAATTACTTAAGCGTAACTTTAGCGCCAACTTCCTCAAGCTTCTTCTTGATCTCCTCGGCCTCTTCCTTGGAAATGCCTTCCTTGAGTACCTTCGGGGCACCGTCAACGGCATCCTTTGCTTCCTTAAGGCCAAGGCCCGTCACCTCACGTACCACCTTGATGACCTTAACCTTCTCTGCGCCGATCTCCGTCAGCTCTACGTTGAACTCGGTCTTCTCATCCTCCGGTGCTGCCGCCGGGCCTGATGCTGCCACAACAACACCTGCTGCCGCACTGACACCGAACTCTTCCTCACAAGCCTTTACTAAATCATTTAACTCTAATACGGTCATGCCTTTGATGGCATCAATAAATTCCTGAGTTGTCATTTTATTTACCTCCATACGATTATTTTGTCACTGCCACCCGTAGACGGCAGGTCTTTCTGCGGCATCCAAAATGCCACGTTCCCCACCATGCCGGATAACACCATGCCGCGCAAAATAGCAATGCGCAACACCATGCCGGCACGGTACAAGCATAAATGATTATGCTGCCTCGCCGTTCTTCTCCGCAATCTGCTTGATAACGCGTGCAAAGTTCGTGATTGGCGACTGCATGCTCCCCAAGAGCCTCGAAATGAGCACTTCCCTCGACGGGATGGATGCGATGACCTGGATGCCCTTCTCATCATAATATGTGCCTTCTACGACACCGGCCTTGAACTCAAGCCTGTCACAGTTCTTTGCAAACTCTGCCAAAATCCTTGCCGGGGCGGTCGCATCGTCAATGCCGAACGCAACGGCAGTCGGGCCTTCCAGCTTTTCGTCAAGCTGTGCAAAATCCGTACCTTCAAACGCCCTTTTCAGGTATGTGTTCTTAAATACCTTGTACACAACGCCGGCTTCCCTCAAGGACTTGCGAAGACGCGTATCTTCCTCAACGGTAAGGCCACGGTAATCCACGATGACTGCGGCGCTTGCCTTCGATACATAGCCCTTGATCTCATCAATGATCGGGGTCTTTAACTCAACCTTTGCCAATTTACGTACACCTCCTTATCCATTTTGTCTGCACATTCATAAGGATAACAGGAACTGCCCCCTGCAAAGACAGGGGGCAGCAATCAATCATGATATACTAACATTATCCCTCGGCAGGCGGACTTCCTTACGCCGTAACTACGGCACCTGCTGTCTTCGGCAGCCGCTGCTTTTCGCAGCTTTTATAATATAGCATAAATCTATTTGTGTGTCAACAGCCAATTCAAAACTTACATCAGTTTCGCGGTATTAAGCTTTACGCCAGGCCCCATTGTGGAAGTGAGCGTAACACTTCTTAAATACTGGCCTTTTGCCGATGCCGGTTTTGCCTTGACGATGGCACCCATAAGTGCTTGGAAGTTGTCTGCGAGCTGCTCCTCCGTAAAAGAAGCCTTTCCGACCGGGCAATGGATAATATTCGTCTTGTCCAGCCTGTATTCGATCTTACCAGCTTTGATATC
>CAYMGZ010000266.1:0-4642 GCA_964390095.1 uncultured Lachnospiraceae bacterium
TTTATTTTGATTTTGAGCTGAATTTACTTGTTATTTAAATTCTCCTTAAGCCTGTCATTGTCCTCGTTTCCTTTGTCGATCCGGCTTTTTTCAAGCGCAAGGCAATCCCGCACTTCGCAAAGGTTTTTTACAAGCTGCTTTGTATCCTGCTCATTTTCCGGCAGCATGACATTCTCACGTATTTCATCCGCAAGCGATGCCGCAGAAAGCAGCACGAGATTTTCCGTAAGTTTTTGGAGGCCGCGTGAAAATTCCTCCTGCCGCTTTTTCTGCCCGGCACTTACTTTCGCATATTCCTGTTCCGCTTTCCCAAAGCACTCCCGAAGGGCTTTTGCGCCCTCTTCCCCCCTGCCTGCAAAAAGCAATTCCGGGATGCCAAGCCCCATATTTTGCATCATGCGCTCAATATCTTTGCGCATATCGCAAAACAGCACGGCCTCCTGTGCGGCCTTTTCCGATTTCTCTTTTAATTCTTTCTCCTGCCGCAAAAACGTGTCAAGCTGCGCACGGCCGTTCTCAACATATTCGCCGATTTCCTCCTCTGCAAGTTTTAGCGAAGGGGTGCTCCCGTAACGCTTTGCCAGTTCCGCCGCGAGCTGTCCTGTTTTGCCGTGCAGGCGGTTCCACTTTGCTGTCGCCTCCGCAAGCTCACGCTGTTTTTGTGCCAGCATCCGTTCCGCCTTTTCCTTTTCACCGCGCAATTTTTTCAATTCCTGCTCCGGTGCCATATATAATTTATTGTGTGATTCCATCTCCTGAAGGGTAAAAAGGGCGATGCCCCGGCTCTCAATCGCGCGCAGGCACCGGTTCATCGCCGCCACATAGGACTGCATCAGACGGTTTTTATCGTCCACCTCCGAATGCCCGCGCTCATATGCCTGGCATTTTCCGGAAAGCTCTGCCTCAAGCGCCTCGCGGGAAAGCGCACATTCCCCATATTCCCCTGGCACATCATATTTTTGGTATTTCTCCTTCCAGAGCAGGTCAAGGCGCTCGATCTTCATCCGGACGGCGTTTGCACGCGAAAATACCTCCTCCGCCTCCTGCGTGAGCTTCCTGCTTTTTTCCGCGATGCCCTGCTGCTGTTCCATATATTTTCGGACGGTTTCTTCCGTCTCCTTTTTCTGTTTGGAGAGCACTTGTGCTTCATCGAATTCCCGCTTCAACTGTGCCAAAAGTACAATTTCCCCGCCAAGCTCCTGACAGCGCTCTTGCGCCTTTTCCATCCGTTCCCCACACAACCGGACCTGCGCACTAAGCTTTTGCTTTTTTCCGGACAATTCCTGCCTAAGCGCATTCCTGCCCGAGATTTCCTTCTCCCGCGCTTCCTTTTTCTGTTCATATTCCCTGTACTTTTTTTCATAGGAATTCCAAAAATCCCATATTTTTTGCTCATCTTCCCAGTAAGTTTTTTGCTGGTCGGCAAGCATGCGCATGCGCCCCTTTGCTTCTTCCAGCTGTTTTTGCAATCTCCCCAATTCCTTCCCTATTGCCCCTTCCTCAAAAAAACAGCAAAAATCTTTGGAGCAGAGTTTTATATCATCCCTGATGTCATCCCCGGCAAGCAATGCCCTCCGGTTGCGCAGTGCCGCTTCCTTGACCAGCAAAACCAAAGGGGCAGGTTCGCCCGTATGCAGCCGCTCATCCTGCCACAGCTCGTAAAGCCCATCCTCAACGACCAGGGCATATGGAAGATACGGATATTCCCGCAGCAATTCCCTTTGCTCCTCCTCCTTTGCTTTTTCCAGATATTCCTTCCCTGTCTGTACTTCCTTCCCGTGGCGCGCACGGATATATTCCTTCCATTGCCCCGCCCCCGGCAATTCATCCAAAAAACCGCACACACCCCCGCCAACAAGGCGGTCGATCTTTTCCTGGCAGGCTTTTATTTCCTTTGCAAGCTCCGTGCTTTTGATGCGCGCCAAAACCTCGCGCTCACGGATGCTGTCAACTAATTTTTGATGGTTCTTTTCACCATATACGGAGAATAACGGCTCGATTTGTTTTTTCTTTTCCCCGTACACGGCAAAAAATTTTGTTTCCGACTCCGCCTCCTGCATAAGCCGTGAAAGTGCCAGGCCACACGCCAAAAACTCCCGTTCTGTCTGCTCAAGTTCCGCCGAAAGCTGCTTTAATTCCCCCTCGCATCCTTCCTGTTCTTTTTGCAGTTCCACCCTTTCTGCTTCGCATTCTTCCATTCTATGGCCACATTCTTCCAAGACCAAAATCCCAACCTCACGCTTTTTTGTATTGATGGAATGGTCAAGCTCTTCCAGCCTCCCTGCCTGCTGCTGCGCACGCACCTGCCCGCCTGCAATTTCCTTTGCAAGCTCGTTTCCCTGCTCGTTTGCACCCTGGACACTGATCCGCAGCGAATGGTAACGCACTTCCAGCGCGGAAAGTTCCCCGGAAAGTTCTTTTTTTCGGAGTTCTTGCTCTTTTTTCATATGGTGTGCCAAAAAGTGCACTTCATCCAGCAATGTGCTTTTTTCGGATGACATTGCCGCAAGTTCCGCCGCAAGCGCATCCCGCTTTCTCTTTTCTTCCTGGTATTCCAGATAATCATTCGCGGATTCTTTCAATTCCAATACCTGCCCCACGTCTTTTTTTGCTTCTTCCTGCAAAAGGACTGCGTCTTCTAACTGTTTCTTTTCTGCTTCCAGACGCTTTTCCTTGTTGCAATCCAAAAGGTACTGTGCGGCATCGATGCGCTCCTGCAATTTCCAGGCGGCTTTTTTCTTTTCTTCCAACTCCTTTTCATATGTTCCCCGCCGGTTTTTGGAAATTTCTTCCATATATGCTGCCCGGCCATGCAAATCCAAAATCCCCCTGCGCACCTCCCCCATGCGCCCGTAAACATCTTCCAAGGCTTTCACGCGCTCCACAAACATTTCGACCAGTTCCATCTGCCGGTCATAATTACCGATTTCCGCTTTTTTCTTTGAGAGCTCCACCAACTTGTCCTTCATATCAAGCAGCGTGCGCGACATGACCTCCTCCGGCTCCTGTCCGCCTTTTTGCGCGAAAGATTTCTGGATGATCTCCTCAATCAAAAGCTCCTCGACGACCTTTCTTGTTGTCCGGTAATTCGTCTCAAAATACGCCCGCACATGGCCCTCGGTCTTATTAATCCCCCGGATGATCTCCCACTCGCTCTCGTAGAGCCCATAATCTGCAAGGAAACTCTGGTATTCCCCTTTTTTGTCAAATAACCGGACCACCAGGGAATGATCCCGTTCCAGCTCCTTCAAATATTTGCGCAGGCCCGTGTAGGTAATCTTCTCTTTGTTTTTCACAAGCGGGAGGTTGCAGATATCATTTGCGTTATAATCACGGTAAAAAATACAGTAATTAAAATAATCAATGGAGGCAGTCCCCTTCTGCCCTTCCTCTGCATTCTGCGCCTTGCGCGCGCAAAACCCCGTTGTCATATACCGAAAACCATTCACCACATCCGCCGGGTCTAGTTTCCATTCCACGAGCGAATGGATGGTCTGGCTTCCGTCCCCGGTGCGGAAAAGCTTTTCCACCGGCTGTTTGTCATCGAGGGAACAGTTTGGCAGCACCGTCTGCAGCATCAGGAGCATCAGCACGCTCTTCCCGCCACCATTCGCCAGGTCATAAAGCATATTATGGCAGAATGGCTTGAGACAGAAGTCCTCATACGACTGCGTCCCAAAATTATATTTTACATTGTTGACCCTGATCCTGTTAATATGTGGCATGTCAGACCTCCCCTCCAACACATGCTGTTCTTTTATTTTTGTTCCGTAAACCTTAAATCCCCTGCAAACTGGTGCAGCCTGCCGCGCTCCTGCTCAAAATAGCAGCGCACCATGCCGTGGAAGCGGTCCGTCGGATAATATTTTTCCCCCGCCTCCATAAAAAGCCCCTGCCCGACCAGGAAATTAAAGACAAGTTTCACGTACCCGATGCGCGACCCGCGGCCTGCGCGCAGCAGCGCCTCCTCGTTCGCCACGGCGGGGAGCTCATCCCATGTGGCGGCGATGGCGCGGAAACTTTTTTCCTCCACCTCGCTCGCGGCGTAAGCCTGCAAATGGTCGATCAGGTTGGAGAGCGACATATCCACCGCTGTCACGACCTCCCCTGCCCGCACATACTCCGCAAATGTATAGGTCGCGGAATCACTGTAAAAATGTTGCATAATACAGTATATGATATAATAGCACAAATAAAGCTCCCTATTCAAGCGTAGCCCCATGATGCGCTTCAACTCGTCGTTGCTGTAACCAAAAACCTTATTCTGCATGCCCGCCGTTAAATACAAGCTGTTATTGTATTCGTAAAGGCGCAGGTTGAGGGCATTCAGCATACGGTCCACAATCTCCCCGACCTGCGCATTCTGGTTGTACGCCTCATACAGTGCCGCATTTTTCCCGCTCCTTAGGCTGATCTCCTCCCCGATTAACAGCGCCCCAAACACTTCCATCGCTTTTTCCAAATTCCTGTCTTCCATCGCTCCCCTCACATCCCTCCTGCATCCCAAAAGAACTCACTTTCCAAAACAACCAAACAAAAACCGATTTTTATGACAAACGGCAAAACCGGATATTGGACGTAAAAAACATGCCCCCGTTCCTGCCCCCTTCATGGCCAAGCTCCTCCGCCTGCCCTCCCCCAT
>CAYMGZ010000267.1:0-4641 GCA_964390095.1 uncultured Lachnospiraceae bacterium
CAAGCGGAAAAAACAAGCGGAAAAAACAAGCGGAAAAAACAAGCGGAAAAAACAAGCGGAAAAAACAAACGGAATCGGACAGACGGCAAAGACCGTGGAGAATAAAAGACGAATCCTTATTTATCTTGCATCCGAAGGGGATGCAAGGACAGCGGATATTGCGCGGCATATTGGGCTTAGCCCGGCACGCGTGCGGGTACTGCTTTCGGAACTTGCCGGGGAAGGGAAGATATTTGCAAAAGATAATGGGCGGTCGCGCAGATATTATAGGTCGGATGGGAAGAATACCTAAATGGTCGTACAAGGCGGAAAGCTGCGGAAAAAAATGGCGGATGGCGGGCATGTTGCGGATGCCCTGCCATTTTTCCCCAGAAAGGGTCTTGCCCGCCCGGTTTGCTTTAATAGGCCAGAATTTCATACCCCTGTTCTGTGACAAGCACCTGCACTTCCCACTGCGCGGAGGGCTTGCCGTCTGCCGTGCGCACGGTCCAGCCGTCTTTTTTGTCAACGCGGATGCGCCAGGTTCCCATATTGATCATCGGCTCAATCGTAAACATCAGGCCGGGTGCCATCACCATGCCGGTTCCGCGCCTTGCGACAAAGCTTACCCACGGGTCTTCGTGGAATTCAAGGCCAACGCCATGCCCGCCAATTTCGCGGACGACGGAATAACCGTTTTTTTTGGCGAAATCGTTAACCGCCTGCCCGACATCGCCGAGCAGCCCCCAAGGTTTTACCTGGCCAAGGCCAACTTGCAGGCTCTGCTGCGTGACATCCACAAGACGCTTTTTTTCCGCGGACACTTCGCCGATGCAGAACATCCGGGAGGAGTCGGAAAAATACCCGTTTAAGATTGTGGAACAATCCACGTTGACGATATCCCCGTCTTTTAGAACCACGTCCGGGGAGGGGATGCCGTGGCATACGACCTCATTGATGGAGGTGCAGACGCTTTTTGGGTAGCCCTCGAAATTTAAGGTTGCAGGGATGGCGTGGTATTTGATGGTCTGTTCATAGACCCAGTGGTCAATCTCCTCGGTCGTGACCCCGGCCCCGATATGTCCTGCTATGTAGTCGAGCACGGCGATATTGACCTTTGCGCTTTCGCGGATGGCTTCCACCTGTGCCGGGGTTTTGATTAGTTTGTGCGACGGGATGAGAGCGCCTGAACGGCGCATGAAATTGAGTTTTGCATCAAAATTTTCGTGGCAGTTTTTGTATTTGATGCCACTGCCGCACCAGCAGGCATCGTTTCTACCTAATTTTAACATAAATGGCCTCGTTTCTGTTTTTCGTTAAGGCAGAGCGCCTTTATGGTTTTTTACCGAACAAGGCTAATGGTATCACTTTTTGGCAGGAAAAACAAGGGGGGATGGGAGTTACGGCTGTGTTTTTCGGTTTGGGGCAGGGAATCGGCCGCACGCTGTTGCTGCACTGTGAGGGGCAGGTGCCACCGGGCGGGTTCTGGTTTGTCAAGGTTTTAAAGCGTGCGCCATGGGCGCAAAGATTTTACTTAAAAAACGGATATTCCCCGCTTGATGCGGAAAGGGAAGGGCTGGCAGCTTCCCTGGGGATTGTTCCGAAGGATTGGTCGCTGGTGTATTGGAAAAAAGTTTAACGGGATACAAGTTTTACCAGGATCATCGCAATGCCGAGTACCGTGAGCACGATGCCGGTTACGCGGTTTTGTTTTTCCGGCGTGGCTTTGTTGGCAAAGAGCGCGGAGCCGCGCGCGCCGACGAGGGTTGCGAGGATGCAGACGGCAAGCGCCGTGGCATCCGGTTTCCCGCCGATGGCAAAGTGCGAGAGGGCACCCGTCAATGCGGTGAAGGTCATGATGAACACGCTTGTGCCGACCGCCATTTTCAGCTCATAGCCAAGCACGCCGGTCAGGACGAAAAGCAGCATCATGCCGCCGCCCGCCCCGATAAAGCCACAGATAAAGCCGATCAGGACACCGCAGAGGATGGATTCCATGATCTTGCGCTGCCTGCTCTTATCCGCCTGTGCCTGCCCGGTCTGCATCACCGGACGGACGATGAAACGGATGCCGAGGAAGGTCGTCATGAATACGGAAAAACCACCCATTGTGCTGCTTGGGACAAGTGCCGCAATCCGGCTGCCGACCAAGGTGAATATGAGGACGCTTGCGAGCATGACCAACCCGTTTTTGATATCAAGGTTTTTGTTTTTCCCGTAGGTGTAAGCACTGACCCCGGAAGCGAGCACGTCCGAGGCGAGCGCGATGCCGACTGCCTCATAAGGGTCAAAGTTAAGGAAGGTGATGAGCATCGGTGAGATCACGGCGGCGGCGGAAAGCCCTGCAAGCCCTGTGCCGATCCCGGCACCGAGCCCGCTGATCATATAAACAATCATTTTTAAAAGCATAAGGGAACCTCTTTTCTACGTTGCTTTTGGAAACTTGTGCCCTATCCGTTTGGGCGGTGGGTGCAGGGTGGCAAAACAGTGGTTTCCAAGTAATAGGTAAAGGGTAGTATAGCACGGCAAAAAGCTCGATAAAAGAAAAAAAACATTAAAAATCCGGGAAAAAACCGGAAACACTGCCACATGCTTTGGCGCGGCAGTGTTTCCGGAATGAAAGAGGAGATTACGAAAGATATCTGCCCAAAGACAGATGGAAATAATTGTCACAATATGGATATTGTGTGTATTACTGGAAAACGACTTTGGCGAAATTGTAAAAGCCGAGGTACCAGATATTGAAATCGTGTGCGCCCGGAAGTTCCTGCCAGTAGAAGTTGGAATCGTCAAGCTTGTCGCAGATATCCGTCAGCCCACGGGTCGCACCGCGCGCGCTGGCATAGGCAATGCCGTCCTCCGTGCCGCAGATTGCGTAGAAATAGTTGATGTTTTCTTCCGGGAAGGCGGTGAGTTTCATGGCGATGTCACTGGCCGGGTAGCTGGTCGGTGCGGAGGAAAATGCGCCGAACCAACTAAACAGGTCAAGGCATTCGCACATGCCGATGTTGATGGTCTGCATGCCCCCCATGGAAAGTCCTGCCATTGCGCGGTGGGAGCGGGAGGCGGAAAGGTCGTAGGAAGCTTCTTCGCCCTTTGCATCCGTCTGGGCATTTTCCGCATCGGAGGTTACACGTTCACAGTCCGCGTAAGTTGCGTAGTGTGTGTCGATGTAAGGGATCAGGTCGTTGCGCAGTTCCTGCCCGAAACTATAAAAAGAGTTGTAATCTGCGTTGGTGTTGGCAAAGTCCGCGCTGGAACGGCCGTTTGGTGTCACGATGATGAATGGTTTTGCCTGTTCATTGAATATCAGGTTGTCCATGATCTTTTTGACCTTGGAACTGTCGTCCGTCATGCCCCATTCACGCTCGCTGCCGCCGATGCCATGCATCAGGTAGAGTACATCGTATTGTTTTGTTGCGTCGTATTCGTATGGCAGGTAGACATAGGCGTATTTTGTGATTTCCGCCCCGTCGCCGTAATAATCCTTTGTCTGATAGGAAATGTGCTCGATCGTGCCGAGGTGGTCCGTGCGCTTTAACAGCGCCATATAATCAATTTCGTCTGAAAACATATGTTCGTCCTCCTGTGGCTGGTCAGTATCTGTGGTGCCGTCCGGCGTAGTGGTCGGTTCCGTGGTGTCATCCGGCGTAGTGGTCGGTTCCGTGGTATCTTCCGGCGTAGTGGTCGGCTTCGTGGTATCCTCCGGCGTAGTGGTCGGTTCCGTGGTGTCATCCGGCGGTGTGGTCGGCTCTACGGGATCGGTTGGCTGTGCTGCCGGTGTCTGTGTATTGCCCGGTTGTACGGTTGAATCCGGTGTAGTTGCATCCGTGGGCTTGCTGCCACAGCCGACGAGACATGCGGCGAGCAGGAATGTACCGATATAAAAGCTTTTTTTCATAAAAATCTCTCCTTGCTGCAATAAATTTTCTGTATTCAGAATAATCCAAGAGGAAGGTGAATACAATTAGGTTTCCTGTGGTTCTTATTGATATCTTATGCTTTTTTAACATACAACAGGAAGCCTCTGCGATTTTTGGCGGAGGAAGATGGCATAACATCAGACGATGAGGGATATGGAAGAGAAAAAATATGGAAGATATTGATCCGGTGCCGCATCCCGCTGCCAATATGGCAATACAGCGGGGTGCGGCAGAAAATCCGGTGGGATATTATTCCATGTAGGCTTTGTGGTAAATTTTTTTGCCTTTGCGCAGGCGGATCCCTGCTTTTAATTGTTCTGCCGTAAATTTTACATCTATCGATTCTACTTTGTGGTCATCCGCAAACACACCGCCCTGTGTGATCAGGCGGCGCGCCTCGCTGCGGCTGGCGGCAAGGTGGCAGGCATCCATAAGGTCAAGGATGCCGATGGCACCGTCTGCCAGCTGTTCCGGCATGATCTGCGTGGACGGCATGTTGGAATCGTCACCGCTGCCCGCAAAGAGTGCGTGGGAGGCTTCCCTTGCCTTTCCGGCTTCCGCCTCGCCGTGCACGAGCTTCGTCAGCTCGAAGGCAAGGATTTCCTTTGCCTCGTTGAGTTTGCTGCCCTCCCATGCATCCATTGCGTCAATCTGTTCCAGTGGCAGGAAGGTGAGCATGCGGATGCATTTGAGCACGTCCGCGTCGGAAACGTTGCGCCAATATTGGAAAAATTCAAAC
>CAYMGZ010000268.1:0-4637 GCA_964390095.1 uncultured Lachnospiraceae bacterium
CTTTAATTTCGGGGCAAAGGAACAATGTGATTACGAGGTGAAGCTTCCCGGGGTGGGGGATTTTTTGGTGGAACTTTATTCGGACTGGGAATGTTACAGCGGAAATACGCCAAAAGGGGAAGAAATCGTTACAAAAAAGGAAGGTGTTTTGGTTTGCACGCTGGCACCATTTTCAGGAATTTTGCTGTCGTTAGAAATGAATGATGATGCTAATATGTGATTTTGATAAAGTGAAATATGTGTTTTATAACGACATCGGAATCAGGGAGGCGGCTTCCTATGTTTCGGTACTGTTGCAAAATATGTCAAAAAGAGTGCGAATTATGCTCGTTGCATGCATGGCAGTGTTTTTTTTGATATAATTATTTTTATATTTCCGTGAGGGAAGGAAAAGGAACGCATGGTTCGGTTGGGGAAGTGCGTTCATGGCCATTGCCATGGGGAGGGGTTTTGCAGAACAGAAAATAGGAGGTATGAAGTTTTGTTTAAAACAATCAAAGGAAGATTGACAGCAAGTGTGACGGTTATTGTGGTGGCCAGTATCCTCCTGACAACCGTGGGGATTGTTACCATTGCGGCAAGGCGCACGGTCAGTGACCAGAAGCAGGCGCTGCGGCTGAACGCGGAGAAGTATGCGGAGGAGATCAACACATGGATTGAAAATGAAAAAATGCTCGCGGCCGGGGCGGCGGCAAGCATTGGGGCAGGGGGGAATACGGGGACGGATTTCATCCAGGCGGTGGTGGATGTCCATGCGGCAGGCCGCACGGAACTTTTGAATTTATATTGTGGGACAAAAGACAGCCGGTTCCTCCAATCCAACCACGGTGCGACGATACCAGAAGGGTATGACCCGGTTCAGCGTGGCTGGTACCAACAGGCGGCAAAAGAGGGCAGTGTGATTGTGACGGATCCTTACTGGGATGTCCTGACAAATCAAATGTGCACCACGATTGCAGCCCCGGTTTATGTCGGCGGCAGCTTGGAAGGGGTGATCGGGTTGGATGTAACCCTTGCCACCGTGACACAGTTGACCGGAAGCATCAATTATGCGGATGGTGTGTACGGTTTCCTGATCGATGGCAGCGGACAGTACGTGGCGCATAAAAACAAGGCATACGAACCTACGGAAAACGCGGCGGTTGCAGCAGTGGATATTGTACCGGAATTAAAAGAGATGTTTGCGGGGACAAATGGCAGCGTTAAGAGGATGGCGGACTATGACGGAAAGATGTCCTATTTTTCGCTGGCAGGGATTACGGGCTGTGGCTGGAAGCTTGGGGTTGTCGTGCCGGCGGCCAATGTCACAGCTTCTTTGACGACGATGATTGTTGTGGCGGCGGTGACGGCCTTTGTGGTCATTGCCTTTGTCGGTGTATTTATGGCGGGGCTGATCGGAAGGATGTTAGCCCCGGTACAGACGTTAAAGCAGTTTGCCTCCGGGGATTTTTCGGGGAACGCGGTAGTTTCAAAAGAAATCCCGAAGGAATATAGAAACGAGACAGAACAGATACAGACCGCGACGGCCGAGGTAAGGCAGCAGATCCGGGAGATCATCCTAAATACAAAACAGGAGGCGGGGAAGATCCACGCAATCGCCGAAGGCGCGTCGGGGCAGATGGCGACGTTAAACCATAATATTTCGGATATTTCCGGGCTTGCCAGCCAAGTTGTGGGGCAGGTGGCGCAGGCGCAGGAGCTGGCCATGGGCATCCACGGCAACGGGCAGGAATTAGGGGCGGCAATTAAAAATGTGGCGGGAAAAGCGGACGAGGCGGCAAGGCAGTCCGGCGATATCATGCAGAGGGCAGGGAAACATTATGAGGCTTCGAGGGATTCTGCGGATGCGGCGGTCGGGCTTTATCAGGAGACGCGCGGGGGCTTGGAGCAGGCAATTGCGGACAGCCAGAAGGTGCAGGAGATTGATGCCCTGACGGAAGAAATCCTTGCGATCAGTTCCCAGACAAACCTCCTTGCCCTAAATGCCTCCATCGAGGCGGCCAGGGCGGGGGATGCCGGGCGCGGCTTCGCGGTTGTCGCGGAGGAGATCCGCCAGCTGGCAGATAATTCAAGGGAGGCGGTGGATAAGATCCGCAAAGTGACGGAAGGGGTCATACAGAATGTCGCATCCCTTTCCGAAAGTTCCGGGAAGCTGCTGGAATTTATGAATGGTAAAGTAATGGAGGATTACCGGGCAATGACGGAGCTTGCGGGCGAATACCGCAGGGATGCAGAGTTTTATAACAATATTTCCGGGGAGCTTGGCATATCTTCCGGGGAGATGAGTGCGAGCATGGGCAGGATCAATGAATCCATCGAGGCCATCACGCAGCTTGTCGGAAAGATTGTGGAATATGTGGGGAGCATGGAAAAAGCGGCCGCGGATTCCGGTGAAAATTCGGGGGTGGTCGTGGAACAGATGAAGGAGCTGTTCCGTCTGAGCGAGTTGTTAAACCGGACGGTGGCATCGTTTAAAGTGTGAGATGTGAAAGGGGCAAAAGTTTGGCAAAAGGTTTTGGGGCGCGACCCCTTTCACATGGAAGTAAAAAGCGAAAGCTTTCCGAAAATGAACCCGTGTGGGGGTTCATTCTCGAAAAGCTTCCGTTTTTTTTACTTCTGGTAGGTTGCAGTGGCTGGCTTCGTGTAGGGTTTTGTGGGGTGTTTGTGCCGGGGCAGGAACGACGTAAGGGGGCATGCTGCTCCGGCATGTCCGGAAGTGTAAGATGTGGAAGGGGCGAAAGCCCGGCATCCGTTTCCGGGAAGTCAGGCGTTGGCCGATGTTTTTTGGAATCCCCCTGTGATTTCAATTACATTTTTATCCTCGTCCCACAGGTGGAAATAGTAATAGCCCTCGTGTACCTTGCGGATTTCGGTCATTTCCCCCATCTTTAACTGCTTTATCCTCTCGTACTCTTTTTGCAGGTCTTCCACCCAGAAATTTAAAACAAATTTATAATCCCCCTCCGTGTAGTGGTGGCCTTCCAGGTTTTTCTCATTCATCAGCGCCAGGCATTTGTTGTCAAAGAAAAATTCCGCGAACCGGTTGCCGCAGTTCCTGGTGGAAACCGGCATGGACAGTAGTTTTTCATAGAAGGCGATGGCGCGCTCAAAATCCCTTACAATCAGGTAAATACTGCCAAGATGGAGCTGCTGCGGGGCGTGTTTTTGGATTTCTTCCTGATCAAGCAGGATACGGTCGGTTTCCACGGAAAATAAACGGCTCATCAGGATGATTTTGTCCGTTTCGGGAACGGACTGGTTCATTTCCCATTTGGAAACGGACTGCCTTGAGACATTGAGTTTTTCCGCTAATTGTTCCTGTGTCAGGCCGTTGAGGATTCTTAAGTTTTGAAGTCTTTCTCCGATTCCCATATTTTCCCTCCTTGATCTAAGCCCACCGTTTCAGGGCTTTTAGTTCCTGTGTCAGGCCCTGCCGCGCGGCCTCATGATCCGGGTATTTTCCTGCCTTAAGGGCGAACGGGATACAGCTTTCCACCATTTCCTGCAAAGTTTCATTTTTTGAAAATGCCCCGTCCTGGAAGCAATAGCGGCAATACTCTGTGTTTTTGCTTTTGTCGGCGTTGGTACCAAGGTCGGCCGGTGAGGTAAGGGGCATCCCGCAACTTTGGCAGATGGTCTGCGTCTGGTTGGTTGGCGGGTTTGGCTGTTCTGGTTTGTTTGGTGAATGGTCCATATGTCCGGATTCCTTTCTTTGTTGGTTTATGTGGGTATTATATATGATATGGGGGAGGTTATCCAGCAATTTTGGTTGGAATTTGCGCAACTTGGGGTTGCGGAGTTGAGGTTGTATGCTTTTTTCTTACTGATCTACAAAGTGCAGGGAGGTGAAATGCTTTGGTAAATAAAAAACAAAAAATTGCCCATATCGACGCGAAGGGGCAGGAACAGACATTAAGGGAACATTTGGAGGGAACTGCCGAAAGGGCAGGTGCATTTGCGGCAGAATTTGGCTGTGGGCAAGCGGCAAAATTGTGTGGCTTGTTGCATGATATTGGAAAGAATTCGCGGGAATTTCAAGAAAGGGTACGAAACCCGCTTCCTTCCAACCGGATGGATCATTCTACGGCGGGGGCGAAAGAAATCCAAAAGATGAACAAGGACTTTCTTCCGCTTGGAATGGCGATTGCCGGGCATCACAGCGGATTGATGGATGGAGGGAATTTTAGGGCTTGTACCTCGGGGGACGGTACATATTTTGGAAGGATGAAAAGTAATATACCAGATTACCATATGCAAGAGGTAATGGAATCCCTTGGGGGGAAATATCTTGAAAGCGGC
The DNA here is from genome assembly GCA_964390095.1 of uncultured Lachnospiraceae bacterium. Lineage (GTDB taxonomy): Bacteria > Bacillota > Clostridia > Lachnospirales > Lachnospiraceae > RGIG4057. The sequence continues at coordinate 4,300 of CAYMGZ010000268.1, forward strand.
GCATACATTGAGGTGTTTTTCCCACAGCACCATGTACGCTATATTGCAGTTAATGACGGTGTTGATCCCGAGCAGAGCGGAGGGCTTGACATCACACCTTTTAAGAATATTTTGAATGTTACGCAGAGGTAAAAGCCCTTGCGACGGGTAATCCCTACAGAAAGGAAAAGATGGGCCTCGACATCCAAGTATCAAAAATTAAAGCTGATGAAAGCAAACCACACAAGCCAGAAATACCGCCTTGAGGACAATATCGCAAAGCATTACCCGCAGCAGATAGCCATTTTAAAAGAGCGGATCAGCGGCATGACAGCGGACATCCAGACCGCAAAGGCAAA
>CAYMGZ010000269.1:0-4634 GCA_964390095.1 uncultured Lachnospiraceae bacterium
AACATAATGTTGATCACATGGGCATGGAGGTCGCCGAGCACAAAGGAATACGTCGGGAACTCATGGATCGTCTTATCCGCTGTTTCCGGGTTATACCCAATGTAGCGCGTCGAGTTCGGGAACCAGAATTTCTCGATATCCTCCTCCGCAAAGCCTGCCAGGCGCTGGAGTTTCGGGATCAGGAAACGGAACAAAAAATAGTGCATGTTCCCGGCGAACGAGGTCGCAAGCCCCGCCACCGTCCCGGTCAGGGCAGGCAGGATACGCACCAGCAAAAAGACTTTCTGCCCGCTCTCCGATTCCATGCTCCTGCCCGTGCGCACCGAAAGCTTGCGGTCCTTTAAAAACGAGCGCACGACATTGTTGACCAGGGAATACGGCATCGTAAAACCACATGCCGCGATGGTCATCAGCATCAGGTTGTAGCCATATTCCACCCCAACCCCGGCGATTTTTGTCATAAAAGTAGATAAATATTGCCCTACATAGTAATAGTTAATGCTCTTCCCGGCAAACCAGAGGTCCTCCGGCGGCATGTAGTCCGCACGGTCCATCACTGCCATGAAGCCGTAGTCCATAAATTTCTCGGTGCCATACGCCTCCGGCTTAAAACCGCGCAGATAGCACCAGAACATGAAAAAGAGAAAGAAGGCCACCTCGGATTTTAATGCCGCCACCAGTTTTTTCTCGGTGATCCGGTAGCCGCATGCCTGCGCCAGGAAACTTTTTGGCGCGTTTTTCTGTTTGCCCGCCACAACCACAAGGAGGATGACATTAACCACAAGCAGGATGCCGACCGAGATGATGGCATTTGCCCTTGTAAATTTCATGACCCGAAGCGATGAGAGAAACCACATCAAGATCCCCGCCCCCGCAAGCCCGACCGCTTTTGAAAAAACAAAACCGCCGTCATGGAAACGCCCGAAGATTAGCCCTGTTACAGGGTAGGCCACAACCCCCAGCGCCAAAAACACAAGCCACCAGATGGCAACGCGCGAAAAATCATCGCCCAAAAGCGATGTCCCGATCCCGGCACCACCCCCAAGGAATAAAAGCGGGATCACAAAATCAAAGATGGTATCCAGCCGTCTTTTCATTGCTTTTTTTGTCGATTTTTGCATATTCCCTCACCTTCTGCCGCCGACGGACGGCTTTTTCATACATTCTTTAAACAGCGGTTGATCATCCTGAAATCGTGGAAGGCCTTCCTGCCAATCTTAAAGATTTTCTTTAAGTTGATGGAGTTCACACCGCCCTGCCTTGGCCGGAAGGTGATTGGCAAGTACAAAACCGCCTGCTTTTTCTTTGCATAGATCACGGAAAGGATCACGTTGGAAAGGTTGAATTTCTCCGGCACCAATTTTATGTTCTCCTTTAACGGTCCCGCCTGCATCAGCCGGAACGGGGTGTTCGCGTCCGTCACCGTCACATGGAAACAGATGCGGCACACAAGCTTTAGCGTCTTTGTGACAAAAACGCGCGAAGCCCCGTCCTGCCTGCCCTTGCGGTGCCCGATCACCATCGCGTAATCCGCCCGCTTTTCCCAGAACGGCCAGAATTCCCCCGGCAGGGTCTGCCCGTCCGAATCGGTCTGGAACACATAGTCCGCCCCCGCGTCAAGCGCGTATTGATAACCGTAAAGCACGGTCGCGCCATGTCCTTCGTTTTGTTTTGTCACAGGGATAAACATCGGCCGCGTTTCTGCAAGCTTTTGCATTTTTTTGTAAGTGGAATCCTTACTCCCGTCATCGATGACCACAAGCCGGCTCTCCCCGCCCACCTTCTCAATGACCGGGTACCAGTCAGCGACCACCGCCTCGATATTCTCCTCCTCATTGTATGCTGGGATCACAATATATAACTTATCCATCCGCCACTCCTCCCTAACATATCTTATCCCGGTAAAGGTCGAGCGCTCGGCGCACGGCCGCGTCCATGTTGTAAGAGCGGTACTCCGCCAAGCGCCCCAGGAAATATACATTTTCCTCCTTTTCCATCTCCGCCTCATAAAGCGCAAACTGCGCCTTGCACTCCGCGGTCGGGAACGGGTAGTACGGCTCGCCGGAAGCCTTCGGGAATTCCTTCATGATCGTTGTCTTTTTATGCTGCTGCCCGGTCAGCTTCTTAAACTCCGTGATGCGCGTGTAGTCGTAGTCATTCGGGTAATTGACGACCGGGGCATCCTGGAACGATTCTTTGTCATACGTCTCCATCACGAAATCCACGCTCCGGTATGCAAGCTTCCCGTGCTTGTAGTGGAAATATTCGTCCGCAGGTCCCGTGTAAACCAGTGTTTTATACTCCAAATCCCCCCGGATTTCCTCAAAATCCGTGTTCAGCAAAAGCTTTATGTTTTTGTTTTGTACCATCGCCTCACAAAGCTTCGTGTAACCGGCATGCGGCATCCCCTGGTACTTGTCCGTAAAATAGCGCGTGTCGCGGTTAAAGCGGAGCGGGATGCGGGAGATCACCGACGTATCAATGTCCGCCGGGTCAACGCCCCACTGCTTCTTCGTATAATTTTCAAAGAACTTCTGGTAAATCTCCTCCCCCACCTTCGAAAGTGCCACATCGCGGCTCGTCCTGATTTCCTTCAGCGGCACTGCCCGCGCTGCAATAAATTTTTCCATTTCCTCCGGTGTCATCGACAGGTTGTACAGGCGGTTCAGCGTCTCCAAGGTGATCGGCATCGGGATCAGGTTCCCGTCCACCTGCGTCAGGACGCGGTGCCAAAAATCATCCCACTTTGTAAAACGCCCCAGATACTCGTATACCTCCCGGTCGTTTGTGTGGAAGATATGGGGTCCGTAATTATGGATTAAAATTCCGTCCTCATTGTAGGAATCGTAGACATTCCCGCCGATATGGGCACGCTTTTCCACCACCAGCACTTTTTCGTTTTTTTCTGCGGCAATCCGCTCCGCCACGGTAAGCCCCGCAAGACCCGCACCTGCTACCACATAGGGATAGTACATAATCAACCTCCATGCTGCGACAAATTTTTGGCAGAAGCCTTGGCGCAGCGCAAAACTCCTTCACAATCTTTTCTTGTTGCTGCCCTTTATTCCGCGAACAAAGGTTTTTTGACATCGTAGATGGTCAGTCTCCATTCCCCTTCATCCTGCGTGTAGACCGGCTCATAGGCCGATGCGATCACATCCTCGCGCACCTCGTAGTCCGCGCTCATGCGGTTGTCATGGTCCACGATGATATAGCGGATGTTGTTTTCCCTTACAAGCCCCGCTAACTCCTGCGGGGTCCCTGCCTCATACATTAAGCGCACCTGGGTGTCGCGGTACGCGGTATCATAGCCTGCCGACCACGCAAAATACTGCCATCCGTCGTACAGCATTGCCCCGCCTAGGACCACATTGTTGAGCGCGTAATTCGAAGTCAGGAAAATATCCTGTGCTGTCGCATTTTCCCGGACCCACTCCGTCACGGGGTCATCCATGGCAAATGCGAGGTTGTTTTGTTTTTGGTTCCGGTTTAAAACAATAATATACTCAAAAATGCCGGTGGCAGTCAGCAAAAACACAAGGAAAACGGCCGCCACGCGCACCGCAAGTTTCCTTTGTTCCCAGAGCCGCACAAGCACAACCGCCTCCATAATGCCAAAAAGCATCAGGGCGATCATGATGTATTTATGGTTTACCGTGACATCCGTTGTCAGCGACATATGGAACGCGAACAGAAACGGGGCGGCGAATGCCACCGTCATCACACGCCCATGGGCATCGGCCAGGATAAACGCCGCTGCCGTCACAAAAAGCGCCGCGCCCGTAAGCCGGAAAATGTAATCGACCACACCGAAAAATGTCCGGTTCTCCGCGATGAAACCGTAATAAAAGTCTGTTGTCACCGCACTGCCATCGATAAATGCCGCACTCTGCAAAACGGCAAGCGCGACTGCAATCACTGCCGTGATCAGAAAATCAAGCCGGTGGTCGGACACGGCCGCCATCACAAACAGCACAAGCAATGCCGCGATCGTTACCGCACCATTCCAGAAAGAAAGCGCCCCGAGCAAAACACCCGCAAAAACAGCCATAACCGGTTGCTCACATGACCATCCCTGCGCCGCAAAAAGCCCCCGCCGGAAGAAAAATTTGATGCGCTTTTGGATTTCGGGATCTTCCTCCTCCGGTTCGCTGGCCGCTTCCTCCTCTGTCTGCCTCTCCTGTATGCTGCCAAGCCGGTACTCGGACACAATCCCCTTTAAGCCTTCCGTACCCTGCCGCTCCTTCCTCAAAAAGAGGCCTTTTTTCCCCTTCCCGTCCTTCTCTGCTTTTTTTACGCGCTCCCACTCCAGCCCAAACCGCTGAACCATCGCATATAAGTGCGGCGTAAAAAAAATCAGGACCAGCAGCAGCACACCAAGCGAAAATGCCAGATGGCGCTGGTTGCAATATACATTGAGGTTCCAAAGCCCCCAGTTCTCATTCGGCGTATAGCCAATAAATTCTGATTGGTCCGCCAAGGCATGAAACAGCGCCTTCCCGCCACCTTGTTCCGCAAGGTAACGGAACACGCTGAACGAGGAGCGGAACGCAAACAAAAAGGCCGCAAGGTAGCCAACACTACGTTTTCCCGTAAGCTTTACCGCAAAGACGTAAAGAAGCAAAAATGTACTT
>CAYMGZ010000270.1:0-4622 GCA_964390095.1 uncultured Lachnospiraceae bacterium
GATGTTTGAGCCGACAATTTATTTGAAAAAAGGTGATGACCTCGGCGGCTATGGTATAGATGCAAAGATTGTGGAATTACATGGGCATACGAAAGGCTCAATTGGAGTAAAGATAGAAGATAACCTGTTTGTTGGGGATGCGCTTATGAATATGTTTTATCCAACAATATCCATGCTTTATACGGAGGAACAGGAAATGCTGGAAAGTGCTAAATAATTATTATTACCTTTGTGATGTGGAGGATGTGGCCGGAACGCAGAAATTGGATGCGTATGAGGCGGAGGAGGAATTTGTATTGGAATGGGTAAATGCGCGCCATGCGGTGGAGGTAAACCGGGGAGGGAAGCATTTTATAGAGGAAATCCGCGCGCAGTACACCGTGATGGTCGAGCGCGAGGCGCGTGTGCTTGTGATGCTTATGGAGGAAGGGATTGTAGGGGATTTGTAAGGTTTCCGTTTGTTTCCCGTCTTATGGGGTGAAGGAACCTTCAAACTGCAAGATAGCCAAAACAGTTAAAACAGCCCCGGCATACCAGACAACGCTTTTCATGAAAACGTTCCCCATGCGCAAAAGCAAAGATGCCGCATATTATATAAAAACCAATTGCAGCATAAAAGGGAAATAATATATGGAACGATGCGTTTTGCTGGAACCTGCTGCAAAGGCGGTCTGCGACCAAAGTTGTGTGCCCCCGCTGATTTTTCAGTTGCTGCCAAGGCAGGGCAGGAAGGTGTTGGAGGAAGCGCAGGATACACCGGTGTTCATGTATCCCGCCGATCTTTCCATGGATTGTGTGGACACCGGAATCTGGGGCAGCATACCGGTATATTTTATTGCTCCTAAGAGTGGAAAAATCCGGAATATCATATTTTATATCCACGGCGCGGGATGGGTGTTCGGCAGTTTCCATACACACGAGAAATTAGTCCGGGAACTTTCGGCAAGGACAAATTCCCTCATCGTGTTCCCGGAATACAGTCGGTCGCCGGAGGCAAAATACCCGACGGCAATCGAACAGTGTTATTTTATCCTTTCCCATATCAGGGAAGTCATTGGGGAACGGTTTTGGATGGGCGAAGATGCCACGCTTACTGTTGCGGGCGACAGTGTTGGCGGGAATATGGCAATCGCCATGGTGCTGATGTCGGCCATGCGGCATGGTCCTTGTATCCATAAGCTGCTGCTGTATTACCCGGTAACAAATGCTTGCTTTGACACACCAAGCTACTGCCAGTTTGCGGTGGGATACTATCTTTACCGCGAAGGGATGAAATGGTTCTGGTGCCAATATACGGCTTCCATAAAGGACCGGAACGAGATTACCGCCTCTCCCCTCCGGGCAAGTCTTGATTGCTTAAAGTGCTTTCCACCGACAATGATCATTAACGGGCAGGCGGATGTTTTGCGCAGTGAAGGGGAAGCCTTTGGTGAGAAACTCCGGTGTGCGGGCGTGGAAGTGACTGCTTTGCGGGTACAAGGTACCATCCATGATTTTGTGATGCTGAATGCGCTTGACCAGACCCGCGCCTGCCGTGTTGCCATGGATGTGTCAACCCAGTGGATTTAAGGTTTTTGGAGGAAAAAGCTTTTCTTTTGGGGTGTTTTGTGATAAAATCTTTTACAAGGGTATTCTATTTCCTGCGGGGTTTTGACAGGGTATCCCCGCAGGATTTTTTATGCGCAGGGGCGCGAATGGAATATAGTTGCTGACGCAACACGCACCCCCTACTTGATTACTTTTGGAAGGAGGCATTATTATGAAGGTTGTAATTATCGGCGGCGTGGCAGCGGGAACGAAGGTGGCGGCGAAGCTGAAACGGGAAAATCCGCAGGCGGAAGTGGTGATTTACACGAAGGGGAAGGATATTTCCTACGCGGGCTGCGGGCTGCCGTACTATATCGGCGGTGCGATCGAGACGGAGGGGGAGCTGATTGTCAATACACCGGAGAAATTTATGGGGCTGACGGGCACGACCGTACATACCGGTTGTGAGGTGGTGGCGGTGCACCCGGAAGAGAAAACGATTTCGGTTGGCGGTTGTGGGGAGGTTTCCTACGACAAGCTGGTGGTTGCCGTGGGCGCGGAGAGCTTCGTTCCGCCGGTTGCGGGCGTGGTGCTTCCCGGCGTGTTTACCGTGCGCACGCCGGAGGATGCGATTGCCGCGAGGAAGTACGCCCTGGAGCAGGGCGTGAAAAATGCCGTGGTCATTGGCGGCGGGTTTATCGGGCTTGAGGTGGCGGAAAATTTGATGGCGCGCGGGATCTCGGTCACGGTGATGGATATGGCCGCGCAGCTGATGCCAAATATTTTTGACGCGGAGATGGCGGAGTATGTGCGGCGGCGGCTTGTGGCAAAGGGGATGCGCATCCTGACGAAGACGGCGCTAAAAGAGATTGTCGGAACGGGCGTGGCAGGCGGTGCGCAGGATGGGTCTGGCTCCGGGAGCATGTCGGCCACAGGTGCAAACAGCGCGCAAACACCGGATGGATCTGCCTCCACGCAGGCGGAAAATGGGAATAATTTCCGGGTGGACGGTGTCCTGACGGATGCCGGGAAACTGCCCGCACAGATGGTAATCCTTGCGGTCGGCATCCGCCCTGCCACGAAATTCCTTGCGGACACGGGGCTTTTGATGGAGCGGGGGCTGATTGTGACGGACGAGCTTGCGGGGACGAACCTGCCGGACATCTATGCGGTCGGTGACTGTGCACTTGTGAAAAACCGTATTACCGGGGAAAAGCAATGGTCGGCGATGGGCTCCACGGCAAATATCGCGGGCAGGGCGTTGGCGCTTACGCTTGGCGGCGAAGAGATGAAATATCCGGGCTGCCTTGGCACGGGTGTGGTAAGGCTTGCGGCGGACTTAAGCGCGGCGCGCACCGGGCTGACCGAGGAACAGGCAAAGTCGGCGGGTTATTCCGTGGCTTCGGTTGTTTGCATTACAGATGACAAGGCACACTATTATCCGGATGCGGATATTTTTATTACAAAGCTCATTGCAGATGCAGACAGCCACCGGCTGCTTGGAATGCAGGTCATCGGCGGCGGCGCGGTGGACAAGATGGCGGATATCGCGGTTGCCGGGATTTCGCTTGGCGGCAAGGTGGAGGATTTCATCACGATGGATTTCGCCTATGCGCCTCCATTTTCCACCGCGATCCACCCGTTTGCGGCGGCGTGCGGCATTCTGGTGAATAAGCTAAGCGGGCGTTTCGCGTCCTTTACGCCGACCGAGTATGCGGCGGGCGCGGCGGCAGGCTATAAACTGATTGACGCGCAGCCGGCACCGGCGCTTCCCGGCGCGGAGTGGTTTGATTTGACGAAACCGGAGGCGTTTGCCGCAAAGCATGGGAAGGACGAGAAGCTTTTGCTTGTCTGCGCGAAGGGCAAGCGGGGCTATCTGGCGCAGAATAAATTAAAGGCGCTTGGGTTTACGGATACCCGTGTCCTAGAGGGCGGTGCCACGTTCAACGTGATCAAAAAGACCCTGCCTGCGGGCGGGAAGCTGCCGCCGGAGGAAATCAAGCGCGTGAAGGGGCTTGGCTGCCTGCAGGACAAGCGCTACGGTGATGTGTTCAACGTGCGCGTGATTACGCGCAACGGCAAGATTACGTTGGAGGAGCAGCGCGCCATCGCGGAGGCGGCGGAGCGTTTCGGCAATGGGGAGCTGACGATGACGACCCGCCTGACACTGGAAATCCAGGGCGTGCCGTATGCAAACATTGACCCGCTGATCGCGTTCCTTGCGGAGCGTAACCTTGAGACGGGCGGAACTGGTTCGCTTGTGCGCCCGGTGGTTTCCTGCAAGGGGACAACCTGCCAGTACGGGTTGATTGATACGTTTGGGCTGAGCGAAAAGATCCATGAGCGCTTTTACAAGGGCTACCATCATGTGACCCTGCCGCACAAATTCAAGATTGCGGTCGGGGGCTGCCCGAATAATTGTGTGAAGCCGGATTTGAATGATTTGGGCATTATTGGCCAGCGTGTGCCGATGTTTGATTACGCTAAATGCCGTGGCTGCAAGAAATGCCAGGTGGAGATGTCCTGCCCGATGAAGGTGGCAAAGCTTGTGGATGGTGTGCTGCGCCTCGATGAGGGGGCATGCAACGGCTGCGGGCGCTGCAAGGCGAAATGCCCGTTCGGCGTGACCGAGGAGTACCGGGAAGGCTACAAGATTTACATCGGCGGCAGATGGGGCAAGAAGATTGCAAACGGGAAGCCGTTAGATCGGCTGTTTACGAGCGAGGAGGAAGTCCTTGATACCGTGGAGCGTGCAATCCTTTTCTTTAGGGATGAGGGCATCACGGGCGAGCGTTTTGCGGATACGGTGGAGCGGCTTGGGTTTGAATATACACAGGAAAAACTCCTTCGCGGTACAATCGATAAGACCGCGGTGCTTGAGAAGAAGGTGAAGGGCGGGGCGACCTGCTAGGCTTTGCCGGAAACGGTCCGGGAAGCAGGGGAACCCTCCCTTGTTTCCCGGCCTGTTTGCAACGATCGTTTTGCGATCGAGTCCGAGTTGATTACGGGGATGTATGGAAGCAGTATCGCGGGCTTGCCCGCGATATGCACGGGTATAAAAATGAAAAAGAGATTAGTTTTGTTATTGGCCGTGG
>CAYMGZ010000271.1:0-4616 GCA_964390095.1 uncultured Lachnospiraceae bacterium
TTCGGACGGATACCATATTATGCAGGCGAGGGTTAGTTTTATGTATTATTGGCACGAGGAGGGCAGGGAGGAAGAAGTGCTGGTGATGCTGCCGCAGTTGGAGCTGGTAAAGAAGGGCGGGCAGGTGGTGGATGCCGCCTGTACGGTGGAATAAGTGGCGGTTGTGGATGGGGAAAAGGCAATTTTTATTAAGATTTTCTGCGGTTCCTGTGGTATAATACCAGCAGATAAGGAAAATCCCTTTCATGGCAGCGGTATTTGGGAAGGAATATGCAGAATGAAAATCAGGAGGCAGGGATGGGCAAGAAAATCAACGCAAAGGAAGATGTGGCGAGAAAAGTCATGGATTATATCGCGCTGCACCAAACGGGGGAGCTTTCGCTGGACGTGATCGCGAAAGAGTTGAATTATTCAAAATTCTATATGGGAAGGGCGTTTGCACAAACAACGGGGATGACAGTTCATAAATATATTCAGGAGCGTAGGTTAGCGGCGGCAGCGGGGCAGTTGGAAAGAACAGAGCGGCCGGTCATTGAGATCGCGTTTGATGCGGGATACGGTTCGCATCAGGCATTTACGCAGGCATTCCACAGGCGCTATCAGTGTTCACCGCAGGATTACCGGAAAAAAATGGGATGCCAGAAGGAGCTGGTTTCCCGAAAAAAGTGGATTTTACAGAAAAATCAGTTTTCTCAAGAAAAATGTGTTTTTAAGAAAGATCTGCTTTGGCATAAAAATAAGATATCTATGTGTTGTTTGATGGCATATGATTACCAGAAAGGCAGGATGGCGGCATGAGTACGATTCCTTATGTGATTGAACAGACGAGCCGTGGCGAGAGGAGTTATGATATTTTTTCAAGGCTGTTGTCTGACCGGATTATTTTCCTTGGTGAGGAAGTGAGCGATGTTTCGGCGCAGCTTATCGTGGCGCAGATGCTTTTTCTGGAGGCGCAGGACCCGGGGAAGGATATCCAGCTTTATATCAACAGCCCCGGTGGCTCGATCACGGCAGGGCTTGCGATTTATGACACGATGCAGTTCGTAAAATGTGATGTGTCCACGATCTGCATCGGTCTGGCGGCTAGCTTTGGCGCGTTTTTGCTGGCAGGTGGGGCGAGGGGCAAGCGCATTGCCCTGCCGAACGCGGAGATTTTGATCCATCAGCCTGCGATCAGCGGACATGGTGTGCAGGGGCAGGCAACGGAGATCAAGATTGTTTCTGACCAGATCCAGAAAAATAAATTGCGCCTAAACCGCATCCTTGCGGAAAATACCGGGAAAAGTGTGGAGCAGATTGCGGCGGACACGGAGCGCGACCACTATATGACCGCGCAGGAGGCGCTGGAGTACGGGCTGGTTGATAAGATTTTGGAGAGACGGTAAAGTGTGGGGGAGGAACCGGCAGGAATAGAATGAACCATGGAATGGAACGGTCATACCGTTCCATTCCAACGATCCCCCATCCGCTTGGCTTCTTTTAGGAAAGGGATTTTCTCCGGTATCCCATAGCGCTCGGCAATGCCGTACCGCACAAGCCATTCATAATTGATGCCGAACCCATGCGGGCGGGTTTCGTAGCGGAAACCTTCCAAGTTGCCGCGCTTTTTAAGATAGGCAAGGACCGGCTGGTATATAGGTTCAGTATTTTCCATAAGATAGGACATGCAATTTTCCAGCAAGTTTTTAATTTTGCCTGCCTCCGGCATCCCATAAAACAGCGGGTCGTATATTTTTTCAAAAACTGCAGGGTTTAATTTCCTTCCTTGCGGGATTACTTCGCGTTCCGGGATTTCCCTGTTTTTGAATATTTCAATCCAGGCGATATTTTCCGCAATCTGCGGGATAAAATATATGGTATTTTCTAAATTTTCTTTGACGTAAAAGTTTTTTTCCGCTTTGTTCAGATAATAAACTGCCCCGGAAAAGCCCAACAGCATTTCTTTTTGCCGGGCCACTTCACCGACATAAAATGCATCCTCCATCCATTCGTCCAGTATGGGGTCTTTGGAAAACAATTTGGTGGATTTGTGGAATGCTTTCCACATGAAATGGTCGGCGCGGACGGTACCGATAAATTCCCGGAACGCCGACAGGGTATATATGTTTAGCGCAAGGTACACGTCGTCCTCATACAGGGGATAATAGGTTTTTCCTTTGTAACCGTCGTCCAATATAACGGCAATCTGGAGGTCCGACCACTCCCAAAGCAGGTCGTGGCTTGTGCTCCCTAATAAATATGCCGCAATGCACGATTTGTTTGCGGATAGGGCTGTTTTCATTTTTCCGGCGATGTGGCTGTATTTTTCCCTTATTGTTTGGTCTTCCATAATCAGTGACTCCTTTTTCATTTTGGATGGTGTTCCCCTCCGTTTTTATATTTTCTCAGATAATCCGCAGTCTTTGTTTGTGCATATGCCAACATCTGGGTGGGTGTGCCGGTGAAGACGATTTCCCCGCCATGCTTCCCGGCACCAGGTCCTAAGTCGATGATATGGTCGGAATTTAGGATGATGTCCGGGTTATGTTCCACCACGACAACAGTATTCTGTGCCTGTATGATACGCCGCATGACGGCGAGGATCTTTTCGGTATCCTTTGTGTGAAGCCCTGCCGTCGGTTCATCAAATATGTATAAAAGGTTTTTCTTGTTCCGGTATCTTGTCATTTCTTTTGCCAGTTTCATCCGTTTTGTCTCCCCAAAAGAAAGTGTCTGGAACGGTTGCCCCAGCTGCATATAGCCGAGCCCAAGGTCACATACGAGCTTTGCCTTTTCGTAAATATTTTTTTCGTGCTCAAAAAAATCAGTTGCTTTTGCAAAGGTCATATCCAAAACCTGCTTGATATTTTTACCATGATATTTCACGGCCAGAACTTCCTCAATGTATTGTGCCCCATTGCACTCGGGGCAGACCATCCGTGCTTCACCAAAATACCGGATATATTTTTCGGTATATCCTTTTCCTTTGCACGCAGGGCACGCGCCTTTGGAGTTGAAGGAAAAGTAGGATTTATTATGTTTCATTTCATGGCTATCATAAAGACTTTCGGAAAAAAGTGTCCGGATAGGGTCAAAGAGTTCGAGGTAAGTGGCAGGAATGGAAGTGTTTTTTCCGGTGGGCAGTGACTGGTTGATGCAAATCATGTTTTTAATCCGGGAAAGTCCCTGAATTTCCCGGTACTTTCCCGGAAGGACATGGGTGTTTTGGCCACCGGCACAAAAAGCTTTGTATAGCACTTCATACACGACGGAACTTTTTCCGGAACCGGATACGCCCGTAAAGCAGGTAATTTTTCCGAGTGGTATTTCCACATCAATATTCTTCAAATTGTTTGCCTCCATCCCCAGTATTTTGATGGAGGGATTATTTTGGGCAGGTGCGGCGGGGAAAGTTCCCGTCATCCCTGAGAAAGGAAGATGAAGGGGATTTCCCTGCCTTCCGGTGGAAAGATATTTTCCGATCAGGGAATCTGCATTTTCCCGAAGTTCATCCGGTGTTCCTGACGCGATGACTTCATCTCCCTGTACACCGGCTCCTGGTCCAAGCTCGATGATATGGTCCGCCGCCCGGATGATATCAAGGTCATGCTCAATCGTAATCACGGTGCTGTCTTTTTGTAAAAGTCGGCGGATGATTTGGAGTATTTTCCGGTTATCCGAACCATGCAGGCCACTTGTCGGCTCATCGATGATATAAGTCAGCCCGACCAGGCCGAAACCGATTTGGTTGGCAATCCGGAGCCTTTGGTATTCCCCGCCGGACAAAGAATCAACACGCCGGCCAAAAGACAGGTAGCCAAGGCCGATTTCATGAAACAGACCAAGCCGCTCTTTTAATGCGGAAAGGAGATCGGAGGATGCTTCGTCCTCCGGGAGTTGTCCGAGGAAAGAAAGCAACTCGGAGAACTCCATTTGCCCAAGCTGCGCGTAGTTTTTCCCGGCAAGCAGGGTGAAATTTTTGATTTTTTTCAGGCGTGTGCCACCGCAGGCAGGACATGTAATCTCGTGCATATAGGTTTTGAAAAAAGTTTCCTGTGCGGGGGACGGGGGAGCGGGGTCATTTAGCATATCCTGATACAGTTCTTCAATGCGCTTTAATATTCCCTGAAAACGGATGGGTTTTCCTTCTTTTGCGAGATAATTCGGCAATGGTTTATCGTAGCCGTCCGGTCTTTGCAATAAGAAGGATTCCTCACCGGAGCCGTACATAATCAAATCTTTTGCTTCCCCGGATAATTGTTCGTAAGCTTGGTCAAAAGGGAAATCATAATGTTTGGCGAGGCTGTACAGGCTCATATAGGAATAAGGGTGGGCCATGGAATAGACATCCGGGAAAAACGGTCCCTGCCGCAGTGTTTTTTTAGGGTTTTTAATTACCTTTGCCGGATGGACGGTCTTTATGCTTCCGCTGCCCATGCATTTTGTGCAGGCGCAGGAAATATTGTTGTAGGAAAAATCCGAAGCTTCCAATGCGGTCGCAACCAGATGGTGTTGTGGGCATCCATGTTTTTCATAAAATTTTTGGATGCCGGCCGGGTCGCCGCCGCTGAGGTTTATGGATATGTAATGATCCCCGTGCCTGTCCGCATTTTTAAGGCAGTTTGTGTTGCCCTTGC
>CAYMGZ010000272.1:0-4606 GCA_964390095.1 uncultured Lachnospiraceae bacterium
GTAACTTGCGCGGAGCCCGCAAAAACCAAACGGAACAACATAGTATAATATCACAAAACGTAAAACAGAAAGGAAGTGCGATGATGAAAAAGCATTACGATAAAATGGTACAGGATGCCGACAAACGTGTCCTACGCGCATTGCGGCTTCAAAATATGGAAGTGGGGAATCCACAGTACGGTGGCTTCGTGGAGGAAGAAGACGGGATATACCAGGCAAAATCCACCATATACAAGCTATCCAACCTGGCAACCGCCTACTTAAACCCGGACTGCCGCTACTACCATGACCCGCTTGTGTTCGAGCGGATTGTTGCCGCGACAAATTTTGTCCGCCGTGTGCAGCATGAGGATGGGCTTTTTGACGATGTGACCGGTAATTTTTTCCCGGTACCGGACACGGCGTTGTGCATCCGCAAGCTCCTCCCGGTTTTAAAATATCTGCGCAGCCACGCGCAGACGCAGCAGGAAAAAGAAATCCTTATGCGTGTGGAGGTCATCGTGCGTTCCGGCGCGGACGGGCTGTTGGCGGAAGGAATCCAAACATCGGCCTGCCGTTTGGTCGTTGCCGCTGCGCTGGCGGCCTGCGGGCGGCTGTTTGACTGTGATGAGATGATGCAGGAAGCGAAAAAGTGCATTGAAAATGGAAATGTTTGTAATGGGGACGGGCAGTTTGAAGAGAGGTCTTCCGACCGTGCAAACCGCTTAAACAACGATGCGTTGGTCGTGCTCTCGGAGGCACTTGCGGATTCGTCGTATGAACAGTACGCGATCAAAAACCTGAAAATGATGCTTTGCTATTGGGAGCCGGATGACAGTGTGTTCCAGGAAAGTTCCATGCGGTTTGGGAAGGAGAGGCTGATTTTTCCAAAGGATTATTATTATGTGTATCTTTCCCTTGGAAAGCGCTACCAGATTCCGGAATTTTTGGCGATGGCAAACCATATTTTTTGCATGGTGGAAGAAAAACAGATTTCCTCGCCGGATTTTTTGATGCAGCTGATGAACCATCCGGAGCTGATTGCACATGAATATGATACGACCGAGATCCCGACGGATTACCGGATGTTTTTTAAGGAATCGGGGATTGTCCGGGTACGCCATGATGATATGACTTATACCGTGCTGAGTGGGAAGCCGCAATTTCTCTATATGCATGCGGGTTCCATCCGGTTTGTGATGAAGCTTGCGGGAAGTTTTTATGAGCACCGTTTTTTTTGCGGCGGGGAGATGGAGGAACTTCCTGACGGGAGCATCCATCTGCACCAGACCATGCATGGCGGCTACCCGTTCCCTTTCGGAAGAAAGCAGGAGGAAAATGAATGGTGGAAGGCGGGCCAGGCAGAACGGCCGCACCGTGAAAAACCAACCATGGAGATCGATGTTACCATCCGCGAGGAAGGGGAGGAACTTGTCGTGGAACTTAAGGCGAACGGGGTAAAGGGTGCTCCGTGGCGTGTCGAAATGTCATTTTCGGGGATTGACCGCATTGCAAACGAGCATATGGATATTGCCGTGCGGGGCAATGAGGCCATTGTGGTAAAGGATTCGTTTTTTGAGGCATCCAACCAGTTAAGCAGCCTTTTCATCGGTCCTGCGTTCGGTACACACCGCTATACCGAAGGGCGCGAGGAGGGGCTTGCGAGGATTCCGGGCGCGGCAACGGTTTACTTTACCGACGACACGGAATTTTCCCATACCATACACATCCGGAGAAAATAAATTTTCGGATTTTTTCGGATGTGCCAGCCAAGTCCCTGACAGGGGATTGAAAAGAAAAAGAAAAAACACTTGCTTTTTTGGCTGGAATCATGTAACATGGAAGTGTAGGGAGCAAAACATAAGGTTTTGTGAACGATACGCGTGCACGACTGGCGGAAAACAGCAGTTTGCTGTGCAGGATGACCTGCGGGGAGTGCATTGGGACATAGAAGCCGACCGCCTGGGCGAACGCATATTGTCGTGCGCCCGGGCATTTTTTATGCGCAGGCCCGTGCAGAGGAAATATGCCGCGGGGGTGCGGATGCCAGTGGATGTGAAAATACCTGTGAGCAGGCAAATGCCTATAAACGGGCAATACCTAAAAACAGGCATGGTAAGGCACTGGCCCGCCCCCTGCACGGCAGGCATGGGAGAAAGGCTTTCCCCGGTTTCGTTGCAAAGGGGGAATCCAATGCCGGGCGCACTTGGGATCAAACCGCCGGAAAACGGCAGAAAGGTGGAATTTCTATGGAACTTCGGTCACTGGAACAGGAACTGCGAAACAACGCATACCCGGGCAGGGGTATCGTGATCGGGCGCTCGGAGGACGGCAGGCACGCCGTGACGGCTTATTTTATCATGGGCAGAAGCCAAAACAGCCGCAACCGTGTGTTCGTCGTGGACGGGGAGGGAATCCGCACGCAGGCGTTCGACCCGTCAAAATTGGAAGATCCAAGCCTGATCATTTACGCGCCGGTGCGCGTGCTTGGCAACAAGACCATCGTCACGAACGGCGACCAGACGGATACGATTTATGAAGGGATGGATCGGCAGCTCACGTTCGAGCAGTCGCTGCGCTCCCGCGAGTTTGAGCCGGACGCGCCGAACTACACGCCGCGCATTTCCGGCATTATGCACCTTGAGGGTGGTGCTTACAATTACGCCATGTCCATTTTAAAAAGCAACAATGGCGACCCGTCCTCCTGCCAGCGCTATACCTTTGCCTACCAGAACCCGAAAGCGGGCGAGGGACATTTCATCCACACGTACCTGCATGACGGCAACCCGCTGCCAAGCTTTGAGGGCGAGCCAAAACTTGTCTCGGTTTCCGGGGATATCGATGCGTTCGGTGACATGCTCTGGAATGCCTTAAACGAGGAAAATAAAGTTTCCCTGTTCGTGCGTTACATTGACATCGCAACCGGCAAGCACGAGACAAAGATCTACAATAAGAACCAAAACTAAAAAACAATAAATGCAAAACTTTAAACAGCATATCCCCCGGACAGTGCCGGAAGTAGATTTCCGGGAGCTTGCGGACGGAAAGCTGCTTCCCCGGTCATTGGTACTGGAAGTGGATATGCGGAACTTTAATTAGGAGATTCTCATCATGAACGAAATTCAATTAAAATACGGATGTAATCCGAACCAGAAGCCGTCAAGGATTTACATGGAGGACGGCAGCGAACTTCCGGTGACCGTCTTAAACGGCAAGCCTGGCTACATCAATTTCCTCGACGCATTCAACGGCTGGCAGCTTGTGAAGGAATTAAAACAGGCGACAGGGCTTGCGGCGGCAACTTCCTTCAAGCATGTATCCCCGGCGGGCGCGGCGGTCGGCCTCCCGCTTGACGATACGCTTGCAAAAATTTACTGGGTGGATGATTTGGGCGAACTCACACCGCTTGCAAGCGCCTACGCGAGGGCGCGCGGCGCGGACCGCATGTCCTCCTATGGCGATTTTATCGCGCTTTCGGATGTGTGTGACGTATGCACCGCGAACCTGATCAAGCGCGAGGTTTCCGACGGCGTGATTGCACCGGGATATGAGCCGGAGGCACTTGAAATTTTAAAATCTAAGAAGAAGGGCAATTACAACATCATCCAGGTGGATGCTTCCTACGTTCCGGCAAACATTGAGAAAAAACAGGTCTACGGCGTTACCTTCGAACAGGGCCGCAACGAATTAAACTGTGACGAAAAGCTGCTTTCCAACGTTGTCACAAAAAATAAAGAAATCCCGGCAAGTGCTTTCATTGACATGAAAATTTCGCTGATCACCTTAAAATACACACAGTCCAATTCCGTCTGCTATGTAAAGGGCGGCCAGGCCATCGGAATCGGCGCGGGGCAGCAGTCAAGGATCCACTGCACAAGGCTTGCCGGGCAGAAGGCGGACAACTGGTTCTTGCGCCAGTCGCCGCAGGTGATGGGTCTGAAATTTTTGGACGGCTTGGGCAGGGCTGACCGTGACAATGCGATTGATGTCTATATGGGCGACGAGTACGAGGACGTGCTTGCGGACGGCGCATGGGAAAAGATTTTCAAGGAAAAACCGTCGGTATTTACGATGGAGGAAAAAAAGGCATGGCTTGCCAGAATGCAGGATGTCATCTGCGGCTCGGACGCATTCTTCCCGTTTTCGGACAATGTGGAGCGCGCGCATAAGAGCGGCGTAAAATACATTGCACAGCCGGGCGGTTCCATCCGCGATGACGCGGTGATTGAATGCTGTGACAAATACGGGATGGTCATGGCATTTACGGGAATCCGCCTGTTCCACCACTAAAAAGTAGTAATGTTCCGTTTTATAATCCATGATATGCCAGGATACCCTCCGGTCGATACTTCCATGACCGGAGGGTTTGGAAAAATTGAAGGGAAGCGGGAAAAAATGCGGATAAAAATCGGGAACTTTGATTATACGGAGTGCTGGGATGGTGTGTTTTATAAAAAATTATCAAATTATCCGGACATTACCGAATGGGAAATTCAGACAATCATGGACTTTATGGATTATGAAGAGAGATATGGGAGGACTTGCGGGATTGAAGCGGAAGAAGTAATACGGAACCGGATTGACGAATATAAAAAAGCAGGCAAAAACAAAAAACGTGTACCCGTGC
>CAYMGZ010000273.1:0-4602 GCA_964390095.1 uncultured Lachnospiraceae bacterium
GGTTCCTTGATAAAAAGGGCGGTGGTACGGCGCAGCTTGCGCTATAAGGCATCAAGGTTCTGCTGGTAGTCCTCCCCGTCAAACGCGCTGAAATCCTCATGCTCCACAATAAATGTCTGGATATTGCAAAGGAAACGCACGGCCTGCAGTTCAATCAGATCCGCAAGCAGGATATAGTCCCTGTTTTTCTTTGCCTCCACAATGCCGGACAGCATCTCCGTCACGGATTCCATGGACACATTTTTAAAATACTCGTTCTCCATAAGCACGGCATCGGTCACGGCCTGTATCCCGTTTGCCGCATCCGCCACAAGCGCCAGCGCCTCCTTGTAGTCACATTCCCTGAAAAAGAGAACCGCTTGGTTCAGCACCGCCAAAAGTTCTTTGTTCCGGTCAAAAATCCCCATAATATGCTCCGTCATAAGTACCTCACATCCTTGTTTGTATTCCTGCTTATTTTGCCGCTTCCAAAAACCCCTTCCAGACATCGCGGTACTGTGCCGCCGTTTCCATCTCGCCCATCCTTTCATAGAGCTCTGCCAGACGCTTTGCCGGAAGGCTGCCCGCCATTTTCAGGTTCAAATCCGCCCCCGCCTCATAGATTGCATTATAGTACCAAACTGCCGCCTCACAAAAATCTTGCTTTTCAAAATAATATTCCCCCAACTCAAATAAGACCTCCGAGGAAGCCCGCCCCAGTGCGAGATTTTTTAATGCATATTTGAAAAACCGCGCCTCATCGCCGTGCAGGTGTGCCGCGCGCACCAGCACACATATTGCCTCCCGCAGCAATTTTTCGTCCGCCGTACACGCACACTGTCCTTCAAAAAAAGGAACACTACGCCAGAGTGCACCCGCATCCCCTGCAATCATCAACTCCCGCGCGTACATCCCCGCAAGATGATCCGAAAGCCCCCCATCCCTTTGCACCGCCCTCTCAAACCCCGCAAAATCCCTCCCCGCGTGGTTGGAAAGCGGCATATGTTTTACGCGGATGTCCGTATCCAGGATCAGCGGTGCCAGGCGCACCGCCTCATGCAGCGGCTCCTGCCAGACAAAACTGCGCAAACGCCGGTAAAGCTTCGGGCGCAGTTCCTCATCGAAGTTGTAGGTCGTATTGTATTGCAGCTGGTTTGTGTAAAGCATCTGGACAATCTCGACCTTAGGGTCAAGTGTTTCCTTTAAGCGCAGGAATTTTTGCTGTTCCTCCTTGGCAAGCACCTCATCTGCGTCCGCCACATAGATATATTCCATCCCCGCCTTGGAAAACGAATAATTGCGCGCGGCGGAAAAATCATCCACCCACACAAAATCATAGATCTTGTCCGTATAAGCCGCCGCAATTTCCTTTGTCCGGTCCTCAGAGCCGGTATCCACAACAATAATCTCATCCGCGATCCCCAAAAGGCTGTCCAGGCACCGCGCCAATACCTCCTCTTCGTTTTTGACGATCATGCATACACTGACGGTTATCATCCATCCCCTCCTATTTTGAGTTCCGCATATCCCCTCCCGCTACCAACCACCGGGAAAGGAATTCTTTTTCCGCACGGCTCCAATAGAATTCCTTTCTGGCACCGTCCGGGGATATGCTGTTTTTGAGTTCCGCATATCCCCTCCCGCTACCAACCACCGGGAAAGGAATTCTTTTTCCGCACGGCTCCAATAGAATTCCTTTCTGGCACCGTCCAGGGATATGCTGTTTTTGAGTTCCGCATATCCCCTTAAATCCTGCAAACGGGCAGCCGGGAGAAGGTAATCCCTCCTCCCGGCATCCAAAACCCTTTCCCGGCCTGCACCAGAATCAATAGGTTGTATACGCAATCTCCTCATCCACCGCGTACTCGTATGCGTAAGAACCTTTCTTCACCTTCAGCTTTAAGGACGCACTGCAGTCATCAAATGCACCGCTGCCAATATCCTCAACAGATTTTGGTATCGTGACGCTGCTCAATTTTTCACAGCCATAAAATGCACTTCCAAGATAAGTCAGGCTGCTTGGCAAAACAATGCTCGTAAGTTTGACACAGTTTTCAAATGCGCTGTCCTCCAATGTCTCAAGCCCGGTCGCAAACGTAACCTTGCTTAAAGAGCTGCAGTCCAGAAAAGCAGAACCATAGATTGTCTCCAAGGACTTCGGGAAAGCCACGGCTGTAAGCGATGTGCACCCCTCAAACGCATTGTCGCCAATCTCCTTCAAACCTTCCTGGAAAGTAACGGTCTTTAACGCTGTACATCCCGTAAAACTATATTCCGGCAACACCTCAATCCCCTTTGGTATCTGCACCGAAATCAATTTCTCGCAGCCCTCGAACATATTGCTCCCCATCTCCTCAAGCTTTTCCGGGAGCGTCAGTTTCGTAAGCGAGATACAGTATTCAAATGCATTGTCACCGATCGAAGTCACCCCGGACGGGATCGTGATGGAAGTCAGCGATTCACAGGAACCAAATGCATTGTCACCGATACTTTTGATCGTGGATGGCATCTTTACGGTTTTCAAGTCATACATCGCCTCAAATACACCGTCATCGATGGCAACGACCGGATATTTCCCAATCTTGTTCGGGATCGTGACCGAGGTCACGGTATTATCCAGAATTTCCGTAATGATTGCACCGCCATCCTCCACGTCATAGCCAAACAGATCATGCTCCGGAAGCTCCTCCGTCGGCCTTACCGGCGTAGGGGTAGGCTTTGGGGTCGGGGTCGCCTTCGGGGTCGGGGTTGACTTCGGGGTCGATGCCGCCTTGACCGTGATCGTGACCGCATTGGATTTCTTGCTGACCGTATCCGTGAAAGTCACCTTCACCGTGCCCGCTTTTAACGCCGTCAGCACACGGGTCTTTGCATCGAACTTTGCAACCTTCGTATCCGAAATCGTCCATTTCGTGGAAGTATTCTTCAGTCCGTAAGTTTTTGCCTCAAACTTGTAGGTATCCCCCACATTTAGGGTCGTCACCGGATTGGTGATTTTAACATATGGGTTCATTACCGTGACCGCAATGGTCCTCTTATACTTCTTTTTTGACTGGGTGATCTGCACGGTGATGGTCGCCTTCCCCTTTGCCACCGGCTTGACCACGCCCGCCTTCGTCACGGTTGCAACCGTTTTGTCCGATGTGGAATATGCTACCGTCGCACCCGATGCCAAGTTCTTAAACTGGATCTTGTAATTATCTCCCCCGACATAGAGTATCCTTGTTGTTACGGTCGTTGTCGGTTCCGCCGTAGCCGCCTTTGCCACGGCAAATGGCTGTACCGTCATGGCAAGCACGACCAACAGTGCAAACATCATTTTCATCCTGCTTTTCATCGCAATCCTCCTTTACTACTGCAAAACCTTATATTCCAGCTCATCGCCAAGGATACCCTCATAGTATTCCTGCGTCTGCGCCGACACATGGACCGTCGTTAAATTCTCGCAAAAATCAAAAATACCCTCCCCGAGCGATACCCGCTTATCCGGGAATGTAATACTCTCAAGGCCCGAATTATAAAACGTCCGGTCACCGATAAAAACAAGGCTGTCCGGCAACACAAGCGACTTTAAGGATTCACATGCCCAAAAAGACTCCTGCTCGATCACCAGCAGGCCCTCCACCAGTTCCACCTTCTCAAGCAAGGTACAGTTTGTGAACAACCCAAATGGTATTGTCTCGACCGATGCTGGAATTTTTACCTCCTTGAGTGCCTCACAGTCAAAAAACATATTATTTCCAAGCACGGACAACGTGGACGGCAACGTGATCTTAGCAAGGGCGGCGCAGCTGCAGAATGCCTCCTCGCCGACCGACTCAAGCCCTTCCGGCAACGCAATGGCTTCCAGTATGTCACATGCCTCAAAAGCATGTGCCCCAATCTCCTTCAGCCCTGTCCCAAACACCACCTCCGTTAAATCGGAGCAGCCCATGAAAGCATTCCCCTCCAATACTTCGACGTTGTTCCCGAGGGTAACCTGCTCAAGACCGTAAAAATAAGAAAATGCATCCTCCCCCACACGCGTGACACGGTAAGTCTTCCCCTCATATGTAATCGTGTCCGGGATCACAAGCTTTGTTATCTCAAGGTCATAATAATCAGGAACCCGCACCGTCTCCTCATCAAGGATTTCATAAAAAAGCCCCTGGTACATCAGATACCCACTATGCTCATCCTTTATGACGGTAGAATTGGCAAGCTCCTCATCTTCAATCTCAATCACCGTGACCCCATCCATCTCAGGTATGTTCTGATCCGGCATATCAGGTATGTCCGGGATCACAGTAGTGCCCGTTGGCGTGGCAGTGCCTCCTTGCTCTGGTATCAGCGTTGGTTCCACCTCCTCCTGGTTTTTGCCACATGCGGTAAAAAGCACACAAACTGCCGCCGCAACCGCACACAGCCCTTGACATTTCCTCATAAAATCTACCTCCATGTTAAGCCGTATGCACCCTTGCGGTACATACTATTTATTCGGAAAACAATAAACTCCTATTTCTTTATCGGCCAGAATCCTTTTTTCCTTTAGCTTTTCCCAGGCAGCTTTTTCTCCCACTATTTTCCATGTTTTACTATTTTATCCTATTTTTCAACCGGATAAAACTTCCACAACCCCCCTTT
>CAYMGZ010000274.1:0-4575 GCA_964390095.1 uncultured Lachnospiraceae bacterium
AGAAAATAAGTGATAGCATCTGTGTGCTCGACCATGGGCAGACGGTGTGCTGCATGCCGATGGATGAGGCATTGCGCACGAAAAGCGGTGAAAAGATCACTTTGGAGCAATTATATAACAAACTTTTTGAAGGGGCGGAAAATATACCCCGGACAAACTTTTAGAATGGATGGTTCATTCCTATGGACAGAAGCAGTAATTCCGTAAAAATTGAAAAAATCAGGCGTGCGCTGGAAACAAAAAATTACGACACCGCATTGGCGGTTGCAAAGACTGTGGATTCCGCAAGGATCAAGAGCGCCGCAGATCTGAGCGCAGTCGCGGAAGCATATGATAAAAATGGGATTTACGATACTGCGCTTGTTTATTATGAGCAGATTTATTTAAAAAACAAAACAAGAAGGATTTTGATCCATCTGATCAACCTCTGCTTAAAACTTTCGATGGCGGATATGGCAGAATTGTATCTGCGTGATTTTTCAGAGATGGCACCAAGGGATTTTTACCGCCATATTTTCCGTTACCATATTGATAAATTGCGGGGGGAGGGTCTGGATGTATTGATTTATGACCTGGAGCAATTAAAAGCGGAAAATTTTATGGAAGACTGGGCGTATGAATTGGCAAAGCTCTATCACCGCAGTGGGCAGTCGGAAAAATGTATTGCGGAGTGCAATGACATTATCCTTTGGTTTGGCAGCGGGATGTATGTGGACCGGGCCAGAGGGCTGCGTGCGGTCCATCTCAGCCGTTTAGGCCGTGGGGTGGGCAGCGCGGAGGCGGGGATTGCAAAGGAAGTGTATCGGCTGGCCGGGCAAGGGAAAAGTACGCAGGAGCTGGAGGAATTCATCGAGGAAGCGACGATGCCGGAGGGCAACACGCACTATTCGGAGGAGGAATATAACCAGGAGCGTTTTGGCAAGCCGGTTTACGAGGAGGAAGGCAAGGACGTAATTTGGAATACGCGCGAATTTGGTGCAATTACGGATGATATGGTGCAGCAGCAGAACACGATGGATCTTCTGCAAGGCATGCAGGTAGCCGAGCAGCTCCGGATGCAGCTGGGGGCGGGGCAGGAGATGGAAGTCGAAAAGCCGGTGGAAATCCCGGCGGATGCTTTTTCTGAGGAACCGGAAGATGTGGGGGCGGACGGGGATCCTGTGGGGTTTGTGCCGCCAAGGGATGTTTTCCAAGTAAGGGAAGCAGAGCCTTTGCATGAGGAAGAATATGTTCGGGAGGAGGACGGGACAAAGCATGATATTGCGGCTGAGCAGGCGCTTTACCAAATGATTGAGCAGGGGCAGAGCGAAGAGGAACTGTCAAAGACCATCCGAAAGCTGACAGCGGACGAGGATACAAAGGGGACACAGGAGGATATAGAAAAATACACAACAAAAAAATTGCATTTTTGGCAGCGGAAAGAAAAAAAGAAGGAGATCCGTGCGGGAAAGGAACCAACGGCAGAGTTTGAGGCATTCCGGACCGGCGCAAAGATATTGACAACGCGGGTGGAAGGTTCCGGTTTTCTGCAAAAAACAGAAAAGGAAGCTATGCCAGGCAAAGAGGAATCCGCGGAAGCGGAAGAGGTGGTGTCATTTCGCAGGGAGGAAGGGGAAGCAGGAAATGGCAAAAATACGGTTGCATCCACGGAACCGGAAAAGGCAAAACCCGTGTTTGGGACTTCGGCGGAACAAGAAAGGGCAAAACCGGTGCCTGCGGCAACCGTGACAGAGAAGGCAAAACCTGCATCCGAGGCAGCAGAGAGACCGGAAAAAGCGAAACCGGTGTTTGGGATAACAAAAAATCAGGAGGAAAAAACAGAAAAAATAAAACCGGAGTTTGGGGCGGAAGAAAAACAGAGGCAAACAGAACCGGCGTTTGCGGTAACAAAAGAACCGGCAAAACCAGCAAAATCGGATTCTGTGGAAGAAGAACCGGAAAAACCGGCAAAACCAGATTTCGAGGAAGAAGAACCTCTCCCGCAACTTGATTTTGGAATCGGGGAAAGCATGCCGGAGAATGCGGAAGAACCGGAACCGGAACCAGAACCACTCTATGAATACCCGGATGAGATTATGGCGGATTATGCGAAGGAAGCCCCGCTTCTGGATGCGAGCCTTAGGGAGCGGGGGATGAAGCTGGAAGAATTTTTTGGAAGATTCCTCGCCTCGGGCGATGTGCGCAAACAGTTATTTGGCTGCATGGAACAAATTTTGGCCGGGCGGAACAGGGCAATCAACATTATTTTGACCGGAGGGGAAAAAAGCGGAAAGACGAGCCTTGCCAAGGCGATCGCAAAATGCACGCAGGTATTGGGCGGAATCCCGTCGCCGCGTGTGGCACTGATCCGGGGGGATAAATTAAACCATATCAACCTTTCTGCCAAAAAGGAACAATTGCAAGGTTCCACGGTGCTGATTGAGAAAGCATCCCTGATGAGTACGGAAAAAGTGGCGGAACTTTTGGAGATGAACCGGGAATTTGCGGGTGAGACGGCTGTTATTTTGGAGGATGAGCGCAGCCATATGAATTTGTTCCTGCGCAAAAACGAGGAATTATTACACGTATACCAAAGCCGGATTGATTTGCCAAATTGGACTTCGGACGACCTGTTTTTACAGGCGCTTTCCATGCTTTACCGGAATGAATATCAGATGACGGAATCCGTGGCAATGGAATTTTTAGGTGCGGTCAGGGATTGCATTAAGGACAATCCTTCAAATCCTTATGACGCGGTCTGTGGGTATACGGAAACGGTGCTCAAAAGGGCGGAGAGACGTATGGCACAGATGCTGCGGGAATTTTCGTTGGATGAAAAGTGCAGGGAGGAAGAATTGACGATGCTGCGCGAAGAGGATATATAAAAATACATATATATATATACAACCAAAACAAAAGGGCTTTTGCAAAAATACGATGGTTTCCATGGAGCGTAGCGGGATGGTACGCCCCTATGGGGCGGATTGCTATTTTGCAACAGCCCTTTTTGGTATGCCGGATCAGACATGGAAGCGGACTTTCATTTCATTTTTGAGTTTCTGTCCGCCTTTTGACTCCACGTTCTTTGTGATCGTGAGGATGTAGGATTCGTTTTGGGCGTATGGCTCAAGTGGTTCGATTTCGATGTAATTCCCGACAGGGTCATAGCGGATCGAAGTTTTTAGCGGGTTATCGGACGCGTCGCTAACGTAGAGGTTCATGTTGTTTACCGTTTCCGGGTTCAATGGGGCGGTGAAGGAAATACGCCATAAAAATTTTCCGGTACGGAATTTCAGGTCCTGATGGACGATATTCTGGTCATTGCCAATGATGTCCTCGATTTCGATATATCTTGACATTTCTCATCACATGCCTTTCTGATAAAGTAATAACGTAATTATACCACACCATTCAAAAAAAAGGTAGTATATTTTTAAAAAGTGCTGGCTTTTGTGAAAGAATCGTGCTATAATGACCGCCGAGTTTATTTTCGGCGGTTTTTTGCCGTGGAGGGGAGACATAAAGAGATGGAAAAGGAACTCTGGAAACCGGGCAATATGCTCTATCCCCTGCCCGCTGTGATGGTAAGCTGCACGGAGGGCGGGAAAAATAATATCATTACCGTGGCATGGACGGGAACGGTCTGCACCAACCCGCCAATGCTTTCCATCAGCCTGCGCCCGGAGCGTTTTTCCTATGGGATGATCGCGCGGACAGGAGAATTTGTGGTAAACCTGACAACAAAAAAACTAACCCGCGCCTGTGATTATTGTGGTGTAAAATCCGGCAGGGATGTGGATAAATTTCAGGAGACAGGGTTGACGGCGAAACCGGCGGCATATATCAAAGCCCCGCTGATCGCGCAGTCCCCGGTCAATATTGAATGCCGTGTAAAACAGTTCATACGGCTTGGCTCCCATGATATGTTCCTCGCCGAAGTGCTTGGTGTACATGTGGATAAGGCATATTTGGATGAAAAGGGCAAGTTTGACTTAAACCGGGCGGAGCCAGTCGTCTACTCGCACGGGGAATATTATGGGCTTGGTGCACTGGTTGGGTGTTTTGGCTATTCCGTAAAGAAAAGCGGAAGCCGGAAAAAACGGTAGGGACGGAGGCAATGGGGGATGGAAAAGAATATCATATTGATTGGCATGCCCGGGGCGGGCAAAAGTACGGTGGGGGTAGTGTTGGCCAAGATTCTTGGCTACCGTTTCCTGGATTCGGATCTTTTGATCCAGGAGCGTGAGGGGCGGCTTTTGTGTGACATCCTCGAGCAGGATGGGCTTGCGGGCTTCCTTTCGGTCGAGGAGGAAGTAAATGCGGGGATTACCGCAAAAAATACGGTGATTGCGACCGGGGGCAGTGCGGTATACAGCGCGCGTGCAATGGAGCATTTCAAGGAGATTGGGGTTGTGGTTTACCTCCGCCATTCCCTAGAGGAGATCATGGAGCGCGTGGGGGATGTCAAAAAGCGCGGCATTGCCTTAAAGGAAGGGCAGGATATGGCAGGGCTCTACCATGAGCGTTGTCCGCTGTATGAGAAATATGCTGACATTGTGCTGGATGCGGAGGGGATTGCAATAGAAAATTTGGCAA
>CAYMGZ010000275.1:0-4558 GCA_964390095.1 uncultured Lachnospiraceae bacterium
TGCTTCAGGGCAGGGCGCGGCAAATAACACGCAAACATCGGATGCCACGGATGGGGCAAAACGGCCGGAAGGGGAATTGATCCCGCTTTCCGAATTTTACATCGCGCGTGCCGGACGCGACAATGCGCAGAAACTCAATGCAGCCTTGCAGGAAGGAAAAAATTTGTTTTTCACACCGGGGATTTACGACCTTGAGGAGGAACTTTGCGTGGATAGGGCGGGCAGCATCGTGTTAGGAAGTGGGTTTGCAACCCTGCGCGCATCGGCCGGGAATCTGTGTATGCGCGTGGGGGCACCGGAGGGAAGCATCGTGGCAGGCCTGCTCTTTGATGCCGGAACGGAAAAATCCCCGTTGCTATTCTGTGTAGGAAATGCGCAGGATACGTTAGGGGAGGGGGTTCGGGCAGTCCAGGACGATCCATTGGCGGAAACGGAAGGGATGGGCGGGAATGCTGCGCCGGTGGATGGTGAGCCAACCCTCCTCGCCGACCTTTTCTTCCGCGTCGGCGGAGCGCGGAAAATGCCGACAAGCGTGGAAGCCTGCGCGGAATTAAACAGTAACCATATCATCGGCGATAATTTCTGGGTATGGCGCGCCGACCACGGCGACGGGGTCGGCTGGACGGTGAACACGGCAGAAAACGGGCTGATCGTCAACGGAAATGATGTGACGATTTACGCGCTGATGGTGGAGCATTTCAGGCAGTACCAGACGATCTGGCGCGGGGAAAGGGGGAAGGTTATCATGTACCAGAGCGAGATCCCCTATGACGTACCGGCGCAGTCCGAGTTTATGAGCCATGACGGGACCGTCCCGGGCTTTGCCTCCTACAAGGTTGAGGACAGTGTAAAAAGCCATACAGCGGTGGGGATTGGCATTTATTCTTATAACCGGGATGAGGAGATCGAAATATTTTCGGCGACGGAAGCGCCGGAGGCACCGGATATTAAAATCCATCATGTGATTGCGGTCATGATCACCGGAAACCCGGGCATTACCCATGTGCTGAATGAACTTGGCGGGCCGTTAAATACCCCGGGGGCGCGGGATGTCGTGATTGATGTGCCGTAAAGTTTTATACATTGGGGGGATAGGAAAATATTGGAAGTACATTGTTTTTTGATAAAACAGGCATAGAAAATACAGATTCCAATATACTCATAAAAAAGAGTGTTGGAGAAAAATGTAGCATGGATGAAAAAAGGGATTCGCTCGCATGCAGCTGTGAATTTTCCGGCATTAAGCCCGTTATGGTGGAACTGCCTTACCCGCCGCTCAGGGTAAAGAATGAAAATCTGGCCTATGCCAATCTGCTCAGCGTCGATTATTGTGCCTCGGTGTCTGAAATGACCGCGATCACGCAGTACATCAACCATGAAAACCGTCTTGCCGCCTCGCGCTGCCCAATGGCGAAGGCACTGCTTGGGATGGCAATCTCCGAGATGATACATTTGCAGAAACTAAGTGAGATGATCATACTTCTTGGCGGGAGTGTGGATTATACGGCAAAATTCCGCAATGGGGACTGGAAGCTTTGGACACCGGAATACATAAAAAGACCGGACCAGGCGAGGCAGATGCTGCAGGCAGACCTGGACGCGGAGCGGGCAACGATTGACCAGTACCGGATGCATATCAATATGATTGCGGATGGTTATGTGGACGATGTGCTGGAGAGGATCATCAAAGATGAGGAATATCATGTGATGATGCTGCAGTTTTTATTGAAAGAAGTGTGAATGAACTTCAAGTTTAAAGTAGTCTTTAGATTGTAAGTTCATTTTCGGTTTTTCCGGTAGGTTGCAATGGCTGCTCTTGAAATTGACAAATTCGTGCAACCAAGGACAGGACTTTTAAGGTACGGCCGTTTATAATTGTGAATTGCAAGGAGGATGAAGCGGAATGTCGGTACAGTTGATCCAGCAGGCAATCTGTTATATGGAGGAGCATATTTATGAGGATGTGGACTATGCGGATGTCGCAAAGCATGTGTCGATGTCGAGCTACAATTTCCACCGGATGTTTTCTTTTGTGGCCGGGATGACTGCAAGCGAGTATGTCAGGAACCGTCGGCTTACCTTGGCGGCACTCGAGCTTCAGAAAACGGATATTTCCGTGCTTGACGCTGCATATAAATATGGCTACGAGACCCCGGAAAGCTTTTCCAAAGCATTTTCCCGGTTTCATGGCGTAACTCCAAGGCAGGCGCGGCAAAAAGGTACAAAGCTCCATCTGTTTGGTCCCCTTGCAATAAAAATCACATTGGAAGGCGGTAGTATTATGGATTACAGGATGGAACACAGGGGTCAGCAGCGGTTTCTCGCGCTGGTAAAGGCATTCCCGAATGAGATCATCAATGATGACAATGACCGCAGTATCCCGGATTTCTGGGCGGAATGCTATGGCAAAAACCGGATTGAGCCACTGAAAATGCTGCGGGCGGAAGGCAAGCGGGACCTGTACGGCCTGTGCAGCCCGGTTGGGGACGGTGAGACGCATTTTAACTATGGGATTGGCATTGTTCTGGATGCAGACACAGATACCACAAACTTGGAACAGCTTGTGAAAGAGGGTTATTCCATATGGGAAACGAGGCCTGCGGATTATGCCGTGTTCGGGTGCTTTGGCTTGGACGGGGATTGTATTGCGGAAACATGGAGCAAATTTTTTAGGGAATTTGTTCCGCAGACAGGCTATGAACAAACGGACGATACGGATTATGAGATTTATTATGAACGGGGTGAAAAAGGTCTGTTTTGTGAACTTTGGGTTCCGGTTAAAAATGTAAAACAAGTATGAGAAAAAGAAAAGCCGGGGCTCACGCAAAAAGCGTGCAGCCCTGGCTTTTAAAATACTCTATTTTTTCTTCTAATTGTACCAGTGGGATATCAAGTTTTTTTGCTAGGCATTCCCGGCAGAGAAAGGAATCCTTTGCCCCACGGTTCACAAATTTTTTGTACGCCCCAATATCGTTTTGCGCAAGTTCCTTCCCGCAGGTGACGCAGACGTTCATGCCCTGTCCACGACCTTTGCGCGGAATACGGCACAGTCAAACGGTTCCAGTTCCCAGGCGATGCTGGCGTTTGCCGTATTTGCTTCTTTTCCGGTCCAGATATCGGTAAGCTTTAACGTTTTCCCGGTGCTGTGCGGCAGGCCAAGCTCGTCCAGGTTAAAGCGTGAGACTGCTTTTTCGCTGCTAAGGTTGAACAATCCGATTGCGATATCGCCGCCCGCAAGGTTTTTCGCGTAAGCGGTGACGTTATCCTGCCAGATGCCCCTGATCGGGTAAGGCTGGCGGCAGGCCGCATCCTGGTTGATGGCAAGCAGTTCCCTGTTTGTGAGGACGGCTTTTGTCTCATCGCTCATTTCCCGGATATCGCATCCGATCATCAGCGGGGAACCCATAAATGCCCAGATGGAGAAATGGGTGCGGTACTGGATATCGCTGCAGCCGGACAGGCCAACGTTGCCCTTGCCGTGCATCCCGACAACCAGCATGTCCATGTCGTTAAAGCAGCCGACACCGTTGTAAGGAAGAAGCCCTGCCTGCTGTTTGGTCAGGTCTTTCACGGAGTCCCATTTATCAAAAATATCGCCCGTGGAACGCCACATCGAGGCTGCGGTGGTCTTGATCCATTTGTGCGTCTCATCCGCCCCCCACGAGCAGGCGGAAAACAGGATATCGCGCCCGCAGTTTTCCAGTGCCAGCCCCATGCGGCGGTAAAGGATCTCGCCCGGGATGATCGGGCTGTGGTAGCAGTAATCGTATTTTAGGAAGTCAACGCCCCACTCCGCAAAGGTGGCGGCATCAATAAATTCGTGCTCAAAGCTGCCCGGATAGCCGGCGCAGGTCAGATTGCCCGCACAGGAATACATGCCGAACTTTAGTCCTTTGCTATGTACGTAGTCTGCAACGGCCTTCATCCCGTTCGGGAATTTGGCAGGGTCTGCCACAAGGCGGTCGTTTGCGTCGCGCTCCCTTAGTGACCAGCAGTCATCAATGACCAGATATTCGTAGCCTGCGCCAAGCAGCCCGCTCTCCACCATGCAGTCTGCCGTTTGTTTGATCAGATCTTCGTTAATGTTTGCCCCGAAGGTGTTCCATGAATTCCAGCCGAGGGGCGGTGTTAATTTTACCATTGTTTTTACCTGTCCTTTCGGAAAAAATGATTGTTCCGGATACATCTATAATTATAATGGAAAATGGTGGGGGAAGTCAAGGGGCAGTGGCGGCGGTAAACACGACAAACGCATGAATGAACATTCTGTTAACAAAACTAATAAGTATGCAGGAAAATTTTTCAAACATGTGTTTGTCGTGCAGGGGATGGAAATTATGGTTGAAAAATGTCGGAATGATGGTATAATGGGATTGGGAAATCAGGACAAAGGCGGTTTTTCGCCCTCTTTTACATTCGGGGGGCAGACGATGCCCCCTAGACGAAAGAAAGGGGGGATGTAGATGGTAACGTATTCTGATTTAATTCAGTTATGTATACTGCTCGTCGCCCTCGTCGGCCTGTGTCATCAGGTGTTTAACGACAGGGACAAAAAGAA
>CAYMGZ010000276.1:0-4530 GCA_964390095.1 uncultured Lachnospiraceae bacterium
CCTAGCCACAGCTAGGTGGGTAACCGCAATTGAGCTTGCTGTCTTCCACTGCACATTCGGAGGCCTGACATCCACTCAACGATATAGGAATCCCTTTTAAAGTACTGTAGGTTCAAAACTACAAGAGCTGTCGCACATCTCAGGATGGTTTTATTATACCCCAAATTGCACAAATAATCAAGGTGTTTTTTGGATTTTTTCAGTGAATTTTTGGTATACCTGTCCGATTTTCCTGCAGCACTGCAAATTCAAACATAAATTCCGTACCTTTTCCGACCTCACTGCTCACTTTGATATCACTGCCATGCTTTAGGGCAATCTGCCTTGCAATCGCAAGACCAAGCCCTGTCCCCTTCGCGTTTTGCCGCAATTTTGATTTATAGAATTTTTCGAAAATATTCGGGAGCTCCTCCTTTGATATACCGATGCCCTCATCCCGGATAGAAACACGCACATGCGGCTGCCCTCCCACTTCTATTTCGGAAAAGGTCACATGCACGGTTGAATTTTCCGGTGAAAACTTAATGGCATTGTCAAAGATAACAAGGAACATTTGCCTTAACCTGTCATAGTCACCTTCCATCATATAGATTTCCTTTTCATGCACCAACTGGATACGGATGCCCTTTTCCGCCGCGATTGCACCCGCGCTGCGCTTTAATTCCCGGAAAATCTCCATCAGGTTGACCGGTTCTTTTTCCACCATGAAATCGGGGTTCTGCATTTTGGAGAGCAGCAAAAGATCCCCGACTAACCGCTCCATGCGCCGGCATTCCAAAAGCATGCGCTCATAATACTGGCGCACCTTCCCTTCCTCCGTCACCACGCCGTCCACAAGCGTTTCCGTATAGGCCCGTATCACGGTGATCGGCGTGCGCAGTTCATGGGAGACATTTGCAAAAAAATCCATGCGCATCTGCTCAAGGTTCCGGCGCACTTCCTCATTCTTTGCCAGCTTGTCCGCAAGGGAGTCCATCGTGCGCGCAAGCTCCCCAATTTCATCCCGCCGCCGGATCCCCGTCTTCTCACCATACTCCCCCTTCGCGAGCCTGCGCGCCGTATTGCGCATCATCAGCACCGGCTGCGAAAGGTTGTGCGCAAAAATAAATGCCACGACAAAGGAAACAACGAGCGCGGCAAGGATACTGTAAAAAATCATTTCTTTGCCGCTTTCAATCGCCCGGTCCTGTGTTTCCATCGAAATATTGATCAGGAGCGCCCCGCAGATTTCCCCGTTGTTGCCGATGAGGGGCACGCCGACGGACATCATCGTGCAGCCGTGGATCTCACTGTAGCTTGTGAGGAAACGCTGCGTTCCTAAAAATGCCGAATAAATCAGATCCGTATAATCTTTCTGGCTCACGTCCAAAAACTCGATGGTCGTCATCGCACCATTCATCGGCTCACTGGCATAAGGGTTGGCAATTGACCAGACTTCATAGTCACCATTCTCCGTCATGATCTCAAGGTAACTTAAGCAGCTTGCATAATCCTCGTTCGCGATAAATTCCTGGAACCGCCGGGAAAGGCTTTCCGCACGTTCCTCCAGCTGTTGGTGGTATTGCTTGCGCGTCGTGTGTTGGTACGTGTTCAAAAA
The DNA here is from genome assembly GCA_964390095.1 of uncultured Lachnospiraceae bacterium. Classification (GTDB taxonomy): domain Bacteria; phylum Bacillota; class Clostridia; order Lachnospirales; family Lachnospiraceae; genus RGIG4057. The sequence goes on from CAYMGZ010000276.1 coordinate 1,598, forward strand.
AATAACACTGATCAGGGCGGCCATAAGGCTCACTAACATCGTAAAATACAGGTATGTTTTTATAAACAGCAGGTTCTTTCCAATCTTAGCTTTTCTTTTTTGCCCCTTCATCGCCAAGCCCCACATCCTAACGCCTTACCCCTCGACTTCAAATTTATATCCGACACCCCACACCGTCTGGATCGACCATGCCGGATGTTCCACGGTATCCAATTTCGCGCGCAGGCGTTTGATATGCGAATCAACCGTCCGCGTATCCCCGTAATAATCGTAGCCCCACAGGCTGTCCAACAGGTTATCCCGCGTGAATACCTTGTTTGGGTTGCTCGCAAGCGTCCACATGGTCTCGATCTCTTTCTTGGTCATTGTCATCCTCTGCCCATCGATGCTGAGCGCATACTCATCCAGGTTAATCATGAGGTTTGCCACAACAAGGACGTTTTTGGAAGTATTTTCCTGCGGTTTTTTCACCATGCGGCGCAGGACTGCACGCACGCGCGCCATGACCTCGCTTGGGCTGAACGGCTTTACGATATAGTCGTCCGCACCGATGTCCAGCCCCATGATTTTTTCGAAGTCCTCACCGCGCGCCGTGATTAGGATAACCGGAACATCCGAGCTTTTGCGGATTTCACGGCAGACCGCATAACCGTCCATCTTCGGCATCATCACATCAAGGAGGACAACCGTCGGCGAGTGCTTGCCAAAAAGCTGCATTGCCTCCTCGCCATCGGCGGCGATCAACGGCTCGTAACCCTCCTTCTTTGCATATTCGGATAAAACATCCGTAATATCCGGATTATCGTCAGCAATCAGTATGTATTGCATTGTATACCTCCTATTTTAGTTCCGCATGCAAGGCTCCCGGGCATTCCTCCCGGCACTGTACGGCGGCATGCTGTCTTAGTTTTGCATCCTGTCTTCGTTTTGCATCTGCCCTTCCACCCGAAAGTATTCCAAAGATAGCTTTATTATATTCAAGGAATCCGATTATTACAAGCCGTTTCACAGTTTTTTCGGATTTTTCTTTTCCAATATGTATATCCCGGATGTTCCCCTTACATCAAAAAAGCGTCACCATCTCACGGCAGTACCATTCCTCATCCGTCTGCCGGACAATGCCGTTTTGCTGGATTACCGGGTGTTCGGCATCGTTTAAGGGGATGTAGCGTATGATACCCTTCTCGCCGTTGGACATGACAACCTCGCGGTTCGTATATTTTAAGCGCATGTTTTTGAGGAACTGCATGACAAGCCGCCGATCCAGGCCGTCAAATTCCTGCTCATAAAACATATTTAAGACATTGAGCGGCAGACGGGAATCCTTGTAGCTGCGCGCGGATACCATCGCGTCATAGATGTCCGAGATTGCCGTCACCCGCGCGCACAGCCCGATCTGCTCCCCGGAAACACCGTCCGGGTAACCACTGCCATCAAGCTTTTCATGATGGTGGCGCGCTGCAAGGCGCACATCGTCACTAAATTTCCCGCCAAGCAGTTTATCAGAGTAGACCGGATGCATCCGCATGACCCCAAGCTCCTCTTTGGTCAGCCTGCGGGGTGCATTTAAGATTTCTTCCGGTATCATCGTCTTGCCGATATCGTGCAATAAGCCGGCAAGCGTAAACACCTTGACACCCTCCCCGCCAAGTCCCATCCATTCCGCCTGCATTGCGTTTAGGAGTGCCACATTGAGCGAATGGCGTTGCAGCCCCTCATCCATTGGGCGCGGGAAATTGATGCATGAGAGGATTGTCAGGGGATCAAAATTTTCCAACTTCCCCGTGATCTGTTCCGCAAGCGGTTCCATCTGCTCCGTGCTCAGCCAGGAATCCAGGTCCGGCTTGTGGAAGAGGCTGCCGACATCCTGCTGGATCTGCGTGTAACCGGTATACTGCTCCGTCATCCTCTGGCGGACTTCGGCCGGCACGTTTTCATTTGACATAAGCTCCCGGTATGTGTCGTCATATACCATGATATGCTTGTCATTCCCGGAAAAACGCATCAGCCGGTCCAGCCTTGCCCGCTCAATTTTCTCCCCTTTTGCAAGGAGCTTGACCGCCCCGGTATGGTTAAAAATATCGTTGTTCAGCACATAACCGTCCCATAGATATTCCACCGGGAATACCCGCATTTCCCTAGAATCTTTTGCAGAACCCATCTTATTTCGACCCCTTTCCCTGATGAAAACGCGTCTCAAAAATCCGGCATCCGTATTCTTCCTGCGGCATATCCCCTTCTTCCTCCCGCAGGGGCTGGCCGCAGTTTTGTATCCTCACAACTTCACACTGCATTTCCAAAATACCCTCCTGTATCTCAAGTACCATGGAAAAAATCTCCCCGATGTTAAAACACCCCGCATCCGCCTTTAGTAAAACCCCGCTCGCACTCATATTGACCGTCTTGATATGTATGCCCTTGTGCAATGAAATTTCCTTTGCATCAATATATATTCCTTTTATATTCCCTTCCAATGAAATCGGGTACCGTGTCCGCACACGTTTTTCCTTCGCACTGCTCTTCCCGAGGAACACTTCGACCTCATTTTCAATGACCGCCCCCCGGATTGTGCCGCAAAATTCGTAAAGCTGCTTCCCCACAAATATCATTGCCACAATATTGTAGAATTTTTTCTCCTGAAGGCTGTCGGCGCTGATCATGACCGATTTCGAGGCACTGTTAAACCTTAGGATGACCGTATCCGCGATAATCGTATCATCCTCCACATTTTTAATCAGTATCCTGCGGTTCTTCCAATCCCCTTCCTTCATGCAGCCACACCTTCCTCCGCCAAAAACTTCCCCACCGGTACAAAACCCTATCTAAATATTACCACAAAACCCGCAAACATACAATATGAAACATCCCCGTCACCGTTTTTTCTCGCTTTTGCCATTCTTCTGACATAAATATCCGCTAAAATAAAAGCGGAT
>CAYMGZ010000277.1:0-4524 GCA_964390095.1 uncultured Lachnospiraceae bacterium
TGGTATAATGCCTTGCGGACATTATACCATCTAACCAGCAAAATTCCAATGCTATTTAAACATCTTCTTGAATTCTATGGAAAAGTCGCAAATAATATCACCACCTCCTCAAAAAAATATGTTATAATCTGACTAAGGCCATCCAACACAACCGCTGCACCGACTTCCAAACTACCAAAATACTGCTAAAAAATGAGGTGTCCTATGAAACAAAAAATGATTCGTTTTTTATTGGACAACGCAGGTCCATCCATCCGGCTGCGCGTTAAAAAAGAAATCCTTGGCGACATTGCCTCCCAGGAAGAACACCGTCTCCAAGAAGATATCCAAAACGAAAAAATCCTCCGGCTGATTGCTGCCAAACAGCTTCCGAATGGCTGGGTTGGCCTTGGCTTCCACGGCAGCAACAAAAATGCCGGACAGTACGATAACCAGGAGGTCGCTACAAAATATATGGGGGAGAAAGGGCTTTTTGGCACAGATATTTTGAACCGGGCAATGGATGCCTTTGTGACCACGGAGCTGACCGATCCCTGCTACGGTACAAAAGGACATTATTACAGCGAATTTGAAATTCCCGCCAACGGGCAGAATACGATCCGCTGTGCCTGCATTGCAAGGGCACACTATGATGATCTTATCGACATCACACCCCAGGTCAACATCGCACTTGAATCTTTCCGACGCGTGACTGAGGTGGATTCCATCCTCGATGTCTCACGCCCGGCCAAAAAATACAGACTATTTAACAGCGGCGAGCGCTGGCCATGCCGCTACCACCTTGAGACATTGGCATTTACAACAAAAAAATGGCGGGATGAAAAAAACACCGCGATGCTTGCGGAATCCTTCCGCCGCCTGCTGCGCACCGACCGCCCTGAAATCATCAACACACCGGTTGCTTGCTGGGTCGGCCACGCCCTGGGACCTTTGTGGTATCTGAACGAAGGGTACTCCATCCAAGGGGATGGCCAGAACCATCCGGGAACGGACGGGATCCGCCGGGTCAATTTCGAAAAAACAGAGTGGCTTGTGCGCTGCGGCCTGTACCCCCGTCTACCGGAATTAAAGGAAGAAGTGGATTACATCCTCTCACAGGTAGACCAGGACGGCATCTGCCGCGCACAAACCTATGAGGGCGAATTTAAGGGCTGGTCGCCATATTTTGGACTGCAGCTGGAAACCGACTGGCGCAAAAAACTACGCAAAAACTGCGATTTCACATTCCGCGCGCTGCTGATTGCACACTATGCGGGATTATAAACATCGGGGATGCCAAAAGCATCCCCGTTTCTACCGCTTTCCAAAAAATCTTTGTGCTCTGCGGGCATGCCACGATACAAAGAAACAGCGCCTGATCGAACCATCCCGGCAAATCGCGCGCACCTTAAGAACGCATTTTCGCTTGCCTTCCCCTCCCGCCCGGTGTATAATAAAAGCGGAAGATAATTGCCATCTTCCCCCAAAAACGCAGAAAGGAAAAACCACATGTTCAGGCGAAAAATAATTCCAAAACCATACGACAAAGAAAACCAAAAACCCACAATCCGCGCCAGCATCTGTACCGGGGAACAAGTCGCGGGTTTCAAAGACCTCACCACAGGAAAATTCACCGAACTCATGGTGATCAAAAACCGCAGGGACATGGATGAATTTTTGGAACAATACGGGATTTCCGAAGATGAAGTCAAAAAAGAATGGTGACAAAAAATCCAAAACCACCCCAAAATCATTTAAGGAGAAACCTTTATGGACCACGCCACGTATTCCCTTCTTGAAAACTACATGTTATCCTGCATGGACGACTCCGCCCATGACAAAGAACACGTTTACCGCGTCCTGTACACCGCACTTGGGATCGCAAAGACCGAACCGGATGTCAATTACGATGTTTTGATCGCGGCATGCCTGCTGCACGATATCGGCCGGAAAGAACAATTCGAAAACCCGGCGCTCTGCCACGCGCAAATCGGAGCAGAAAAAGCATACCAGTTCCTTACCGCACATGGTTTTGGCCAAGATTTTGCCGAACAGGTCAGGCACTGCATCCGCACACACCGCTACCGGAAAACCGACGAGCCACAAAGCACCGAGGCAAAAATATTATTTGATTCCGACAAGATCGATGTTGCCGGGGCACTCGGCATCGCGCGCGGCCTGATGTACAACGGTGTCGTCGGCGCACCGCTCTACTCCGTCCGCCCGGATGGCACCGTCTCGGACGGCGAAGGGGATACCACGCCTTCCCTTTTCCAGGAATACCATTTTAAACTAAAAAAAATCTATTCCGGTTTTTACACGAAACGCGGGCAGGAAATCGCCGCCGGGCGCAGGAAAAACGCAGAAGAATTTTACCGTTGCCTGTACAAGGAAGCAAGCGCCCCGTACCTGGACGGGCGGGAAGAACTAGGGAAAATCCTGCAATAAACCATATTACACCCCACCAGAAAGGAACATTCCCATGCTTACCATAAATGAAACAGTAACCATCGAAGACACCGAATATACCCTGACCAAACTTCTTGGCAAAGGCAAGGGCGGTTATTCCTACCTTGCCGAAAATAAAAGCGGCCGTTTCGTCCTGAAACAGATCCACCACGAACCCTGCGATTATTATCAATTCGGAAATAAAATGGAAGCCGAGGTCAATGACTACCAACGCCTTAAAAAGATTGGCATCCGCATCCCAAAACTGCTTAATGTGGATTTCAAACAGGAACGCATTTTGAAAGAATACATCGAAGGGGATACCATTTATGATTTGGTCCTTCGCGGCAAAATGCAGCCGGGATATCTAAAACAGCTGCATGAAATGTGCACCCTGCTCTACGCAAAAAATACAAACATTGATTATTTCCCGACCAATTTCATCGTGCAGGACGGCTTGCTTTACTATATTGATTTTGAATGTAACGATTATATGGAGGAATGGGATTTTGAGCATTGGGGCGTGAAATACTGGTCAAAAACACCGGAATTTTTGCAGTATGTGAAAGAACACAGCTGAAAACACCGAAAAGATAAAATTGCCCGGCCTCCTTTCTGCCAAAAGACAGAAAGGAGGTAACAAGACAGGGTATCCTCCGCCTTTTCCCCATCCGCCAAAACGGAACAAGAATATTCGGTTGAAGCAATTTATGGCAATTGGATTTCCTGCCCGTTTGCATCAAACAGGGTCGGGTAGCCATTGATGTCATAACTATCAAGCATAACAAATACATCCAAAAATACATCATTTTCCTTAATATGACGAATATATCTTGTTCCATCATTATAAAACATATAGGAATCAACTTCTTCCGGGATTTCCCTGCCACAGAAAACCAAAACTGATTCATTTCTTATACCGGAATTCCAGTGCGTGATTTCTCCCTTCCCCATACCGACACTGCCCCCGACACGCCACCGGTTCTCGAACACATCATCCCGATCAAATATATATGTCGTCCATTCATCAATGGCATTTGAGCAGACGATTGCCAGAAAATTCCCCCTTTGCTTGACTTTTCAGCTTGTTCCGCCAACCCTTCCAAATCATCGGTATCCACCGTGGAAAACCAATGATAACCATAATAGCATGCCACAAGAATAAAAACAAATGACAAGGCGATCAGGCAGCCTTTTAAAAACGCCCTGCCTTTTCCTTTTTTCCACGCCGCCGCCGCTGCTTTTATGGCAGTGTCCTCTTTTATCTGCACGGAAGCTGTTTCTATTTTCATATCCATGGCACGCAGTTCTTCCCTGCATTTCTCACATTCCTCCAAATGCCCCCTCACCATTTCCCGGCTTTCCCCGCTGCATACCCCATCACAATAAAGCGGCAGCAAATCCCGGATGACCTCACATGATGTTTTCATCGAAACCCCTCCTTAACTCTTTTTTTGCCCGGTAAAAAACCAACCTCGCCCACCTGTCCGTCTTGCCAAACAATTCCCCAATCTGAGAAAATGGCAATTCCCCGAAAACGCGCAATGTAAATACTTCTTTATATGGTTCTCCCAGCCGGTGCAAAAGCTTGTGAAGCGTCCATGCAGTTTCTTTGTCCAAAAATTCATTTTCAAAACCCGGCGTTTGTGGCACTGCCTCGTCCGCCTCCGCTTCCGGCACACAGCGTTTCTGCTTTTTTTCATGCGTATAATACGTATTTTTTGCAATCTGGCAAAGCCACACATAAAGCTTGCATTTTCCATCAAAACGGTCAATATGCTGCATCGCCTTATAAAAAGCTTCCTGCGTAACTTCTTCCGCAACCGCTTGATCCCGGCAAAGCGAAAAAATATATTTACAGACATTTCCAAAATGTTCAACATAGATTGCTTCAAAATCGGTCACTTCCCCACCTCCTCCTTATATAAGACTTCGGAAGCCGAAAAATGTTTCAAAAAAATATAAATTTTTAAAACGCACTTCTATATTTCAGTGATTAAAAATCGCCGAATACATAACCCCTCCGGGGGGGGATAGCCCCTTTCAGGGGCTATCCCCCCGCACGGAGCTGTAGATGCCGCAGAGCGGCCGTGCTCG
>CAYMGZ010000278.1:0-4522 GCA_964390095.1 uncultured Lachnospiraceae bacterium
AAATCAGCCGTCTGTACCTGGACGGCGGCGCGGTTACCGTGGCGGTAGGGGCACTCGTCTCCATACCGCTCTCGAAGGCTGCGGTTGATGCGGCATATCCCTATGTGGTCGCAAACGTTGCGTGTGGGATGAACCTGCATTTTAAATGGTATTTTTAGCCGATGGTCTATGTGGGAATTTTATTGGTTTATTTGATTGCCATCCGATTTTTGATGAAAAAAATAGACAGGATTTCCCCTGTGGAAATTTTGAAAAACCGGGAGTAAAAAAGGGATGAACCGGCCGGAAAACATTTTGATTTGGTTTGGTGGAAAATGTTTTTTGGACACGTCTTTGTATCGGGGCTGCCGCAGGAACGATGGAAAACCCAAGGTATGGTATCCAAAAGGGAATATCCCCACCATATCCCGTTCCCTGCTTTCTTTATGCGGCAGCCCCAAACCTTTTTTAAATTGTTGCCATCACAAACGGCATCCCTGCCTTCACCGCGCCTTCCACAATCTCCTGCCCGGATACCACCTCAAAATCTTCCCCCTTTTCCCTCACGGTTACAACACCTTCCGGGTACAGCGGTTCCTGTGCGAAATCGATTTCGCCCATGGCTTCCCCAAGGCGTTTCGGCGAGAGCAGCAGCCGGACTTTCGGGGTCTTCCCCGCCGCAAGCTCTTTCTCATACGCTTGTTCCTGCAAAACCAAAAGCTTTGCAAGCGCATCCGGCGTGCAGTAAGTGCTGTCCAAAATAAGGTTATAGTTGTTAAAGTCAAAATAATTCAGCCCGTAGAGCTCCTTATACCTGACATTTTCCGTGTCCGCGCGCAGAGCAAGCTGGCGCTTTGCGTCCTCTGGGGAGGTATATTTCTCCACATCGCCGCGGTTGTCATGATACACACGCTCCGCTGCCACGGAAAGGTTTACCGACAAAAATACTTTGAAAGATTTCTCCACAAAATTCCATGCAAGCCGCGAATCAAACACGATTGGCGCATCCGGGTTTTCGCGCGAGATTTTTGCTGTCGTATCGTCGATTAAATGGTCATACTTGTGGTCCTGGCACATGAGCCGGTTCATCTCAAGCACGCTGATGCCCATTTCCTGCGCGATCGCGCGCTGCACTTTGCCGGTGGAATAAATTTCCCTGCCGTATTCCTTTTCCAAAATCCGGCAGATTGTGGATTTCCCGCTTCCCAAATTTCCTGTTAATGTAATGTGCATACCTTGTCGGAACGCGGCATCCGCGCCCCATCCTCCATTCTTTTTTTGGTTTCCCTGACGTTTGGGTTGATCACGGATAAATTGGTGATGTCTCTATTATAAAGGCAAGGCGGTGTTTTTGCAACCATTCCTGTTGGTGCCATGATAAATTGGGTGTTGGGAATGCGTGTTGGTAAATAAAAAGACTGTTCTGTGTGGCTTTCACCTTTGTGAAGTGATGAGTGGATTTGTCGTGGAAAATCGTCCGTAGGCTCTTGACGGATAAAAAATTTCATGTTAAGATTAAGAACAAAAGGGAAACCAGAGCGGTTCACCCTCAAAATCTAGCTTATTGTTTTACACAATAGCCGTCATATTGCGAGTATGGCGGCTATTTCTTTTTACCTCGGCCATGGAACACCTGATAACACAGTCCGCCCAAGGTGACGAGCAGTATACACGTCTGGATCATATCCGAATATGTAACCATCTTCATCCCCCCTTCCTTACGGTCTAGGGGGCATCGTCTTAAACCCCCTGAATGTAAAAGAGGGCGAAAAACCGCCTTTTGTCCTGATTTCCCAACCACATTATACCAACCCATACGACAGATTGCAAGAAATTTCGCCAGCAAAATTTTTTCAACCTCACCACTGCGCAATCCTTACCAGCATCCCTTCAATATCCAGAATCCCATACGCAAACCCCTTGCGCACAAGTTCGACAGGCAAAAACTCATCATATTTCTCAAATAGTGGCTCCTCGTTCGGGTAAAGCAGCTCCATCGGGTCAATCGGTTCCCTGGCGGCTTCCTTCACGACCCGGAAAAATTCCTCCTTGCCCGCTTTCATCTTAAATTGGATAAAATACGGGCGCGAGGAATCCATGCCGGAAAGTTTTAGGGCCTGTGCGCACCGGAGTTTTAAGAACCGCTCCAGCGCGAGGAACGCGTAGCTGCCAAGCCACGGGAACAAACACCACATTTCCCCGCCAAGGCAGACAAGCGGCTTCCCGCACATCCCGGAGTGAAGCGCGGTATCCCTTGCCTCAGAAAGCCTCTTTACCGCATGTTCCATCAGGTACGGGTACGGTTTTTGTTCCCCCAAAACCCCGCGCATCCGCTCCAATACTTTTGTATGGACATCACCCGGGCATTGCCCGAAATATGCCGGGATCTTACCCTTGACCTGCGTACAGTATACAAGATGCCTTTTATGGTCCACCTCATCAACCACCCAGACATGCCCGGCAATCGCGATTTTTTCACCCGCCGGCGGCGGCTTCACGATGGTCCCAAGTTCCTCGGAAGAGGAGCGCACCGTGTATTCCTCATCCTCCTGAAATACGGCATAAAACCGGAAATTATTGGTGATCCGCTCCCCGGTGATCCCGACAATCAGACCGCCGTTCTCCGTCTGCTCAATATGGCCAATCCGGATCAGATGGCGCAGCAACAGCTTGTAATCTTCCTGCGATATGCGGTAGAAATAGCTTAATGGCAGCACGCGGGAAGCGAGGGCCGCCGGTGTCATTTCCCCGCAGGAGGCGAGCGTGCTCATGGTCTGGTGGTAGAGCAGGCTGTATGGGAGCCGGTCAAGCTTCGGCGGCTCCACAAAGCGCTCCTCCATGTAGAGCTGCACAAGCGCGATGCCCTGCAAAAGCGACCACGGGATGGTTGCCGGGAGCATTGCCCGTGCCTCCGGCACTTCCTCACGCATGACAAACCACATTTCCGGCGGGAGGTCACGCCGCCCGGTGCGCCCCATGCGCTGCAAAAAGGAAGAAACGGTAAATGGCGCGTCGATCTGGAATGCGCGCTCCAACCGCCCGATGTCAATGCCAAGCTCCAAGGTCGCGGTGGTGACGGTAGTCTGGAACTGTTCCTCATCCTTCATGATGGATTCCGCCGTTTCGCGGTAGGATGCGGAGAGGTTGCCGTGGTGGATCAAAAAACGGTCAGGCTCGTGCCGCGCCTCACAATATTGGCGCAATGTTGTTGTGACGACCTCACAGTCCTCGCGCGAATTGACGAAGACAAGACATTTCTTGCCGCGTGTGTGCTCAAATATATAGCCGATGCCGGGATCGGCATCCTCCGGCGCGGTGTCGGAGGATTTTTCCGCATCCGGGAGGGAGATGGCGGAGGATGGAGGGGCGGATTCTGCTTTCCCCTGTAATCTTGTCTCCATCCGGCCGACATCTTCCTCCGTATCCGGCATCCCTTCCGCTACTTCCGGCACCTTGCCTTCCCCAATATAAAAATGCTCCATCGACAGCCGCCATTTCACGCCTTTCGCGTCAATGCGCGGGATCACCGTTCCCCGCCCTGTCCCGGAGGCAAGGAAAGCCCCCGTGCCCTGCAAATCGCCAATGGTCGCCGACAACCCGATGCGGCGCGGGTTTACGCCTGCCATGCGGGAAAGCCGCTCCATCAGGCAGAGCGTCTGCCCGCCACGGTCGCCGCGCATCAGCGAATGCACCTCGTCAATCACAATAAAGCGCAGGTCGCCGAACAGCCGCGATATGTCCGCGTGCTTGTGCAGAAGCATTGCCTCCAGCGATTCCGGCGTGATCTGCAAAATCCCCGACGGGTGCTTTAAGAGTTTATTTTTGTGCGACTGGGCCACGTCGCCGTGCCAGTGCCAGACCGGGATGTGCGCTTCCTCGCACAGGTCATTCAGGCGCATGAACTGGTCGTTGATCAGCGCCTTTAACGGTCCGATGTAGATTGCCCCCACCGAGCGCGGTGCATCTTCCCAAAAAAGTGTCAGGATTGGGAAAAATGCCGCCTCCGTCTTGCCGGATGCCGTTGATGCCGACAATAGTACGTTTTCGTCCGTGTTGAAGATCGCATCCCCCGCCGCCACCTGGATCGCGCGCAGGTTCTCCCAGCGGTTTTTGTATATAAAATCCTGTATAAAGGGCGCATAGCGCTCAAATACTCCCATACAGATCTGCTACTCAAAATATGGACAAATATACCCATATCGAGATATTGAAAGTTTTCACAAACATTTCTTACTGTTTCACAGTGTATGCTTTTGACTATCCAAAGATAAGTCTACTTGCAGGTTCTTCTACACTCCACAGTCGTAAATTCCCGACTAAGCCATCGGTACATACTTACAAATGTTTCCTTATGCTGTTTTGTAAGTTTTTGCATCTCTTAAATTAAGACTTGCATTGTAATCCCTGTCTGCTTCATACCCACATTCGCATTGATATATCCTGTCAGAAAGTTTCAAATCTTTCTTTATATGTCCGCAACAGTGACACCGTTTCGATGATGGATAAAACCTGTCAACAATCCTTAATTCAATGCTGTTTTCTT
>CAYMGZ010000279.1:0-4515 GCA_964390095.1 uncultured Lachnospiraceae bacterium
TCCGGGAGCCATGCGGACGGAAAATTCTTTCCCGGGTCATTGGTACTGGAAGGGGATATGCGGAACTCTAAATAGGAGGTACAAATTTATGGACATGACACTTCGTTGGTACGGAAGCAAACTTGACAGTGTAACGCTGGAACAGATCCGTCAGATCCCCGGCGTGACGGGGGTGATCTCCGCCCTGCATGAGATTCCGGCAGGCGAACCATGGCCGAAGCAGCAAGTGCTGGCGCTAAAAAAAGAAATTGAGGCAGCCGGCCTAAAGCTGCTCGGCATTGAGAGCATCAATGTCCACGAGGACATCAAGTTAGGTTCGCCAAACCGCGACCAGCTGATTGCAAATTACATCACCTCGCTGGAAAGTGTCGGCGAGGCCGATATCCACCTTGTATGTTACAACTTCATGCCGATCTTTGACTGGACCAGGACCGACCTTGCATTCCCGCTCCCGGACGGTTCCAATGCGCTTGCCTATGACAAGGAAGTCATTGAGGGCATCCGCCCGGAGGACATGTTCGCGCGCATTGAAAACGCGAGCGGGGGCTTTATCCTGCCGGGATGGGAGCCAAACCGCAAAGACGAGATCAAAGAACTCTTTGAAAAATATAAGGGCATGACAGCCGACCGTTTGCGGGAAAATTATAAATATTTCCTGGATGCAATCATGCCGACCTGCGAGAAATACAAAATCAAGATGGCAGTGCACCCGGATGACCCGGCATGGAATGTCTTTGGCCTGCCGCGCATCGTCACAAGTGAAGAATCGCTGCTTAAAATCGCGGAGCTCAACCCAAGCATCTACAATGGTTTTACGCTCTGTACGGGGTCACTCGGCAGCAATCTGGAAAATGACCTGCCAGCCATCATCCGCAACCCAAAGATTGCGCCGCGCATCCATTTTGCACATGTGCGCAACATCAAATATGAAAACGAGAATTTCTTCCACGAGAGCTCCCATCTTTCGGCGGACGGCAATTTTGACATGTACGAAATCATGAAAGCGTTCCATGACATTGGTTTTGACGGCGTATTAAGGCCGGACCACGGGCGCATGATCTGGGGGGAACAGGCAAGGCCCGGCTATGGCCTGTACGACCGCGCACTCGGCGTAGCATACTTAAACGGTTTATGGGAAGCCATCAACAAAGCAGGACTTTAGATCAGTATGTGCCTTCCCCCGTTTTAGGAACTGGGAGGGCACATACGGAACTTTAAATCAGAAAGGAACAAAGTAGTTATGAAACTGACGGACATCAAGGAGGCGGACGGGCGGGAAGCCTTTGCGGCGAAAGGGTACGAAGTTTTTGGTTACGACCGCAATGCACTCAAAGAACGCACAAAAACAAAGCCGGAATGGATCCATTTTGGTGCCGGGAATATTTTCCGTGCCTTTCCGGCGGCAATACTGCAGACTGTTTTGGAAAAGGGGCTTGCCGATAAGGGCGTGGTGGTCTGCGAGGGTTTTGATTATGAAATCATAGAAAAGGCTTACCGCCCATATGACGGCTTAAGCTTACTCGTCGTATTAAAAGCGGACGGATCGATTGAAAAAAAAGTGATCGGGAGCGTAGTGGAGTCGCTGACGGCGGACGCGGGAAATGCTGCGGACATGGCAAGGCTTTCGGAAATTTTTTCCGCATCCTCCTTAAAGATGGCAAGCTTTACGATCACGGAAAAAGGCTATGCCATCACCGCGCCGGACCAGACGTACCTGCCGGTTGTCCAGGCGGACATGCAGGATAAAACACTCTCCCCGAAGCACATTATGGGGAAGGTCACAAGGCTTTTATACACGCGCTACCAAAACGGTGCCGCACCGGTTGCGATGGTCAGCATGGACAATTGCTCACACAACGGGGATAAACTGAAAGCGGCAGTGACGGCATACGCGAAAGAATGGGCCAAGGGCGGTTTGGTGGAACAGGGATTTGTGGACTATGTAAACGACCATACGCGCGTTTCCTTCCCGTGGAGCATGATTGACAAAATCACGCCGCGCCCGGATGCCTTGGTTCAGGAAATGCTCTTAAAGGATGGGTTTACGGATACCGACCTGATTATCACAGGGAAAAACACCTATACCGCGCCATTTGTCAACGCGGAAGAAACACAATATCTTGTTATCGAGGATGATTTCCCGAACGGGAAACTCCCGCTGGATGCGGGCGGGGTTTATTTCACGGACCGGCAGACCGTTGACAAAGTGGAGAAGATGAAGGTCTGCACCTGCCTAAACCCACTGCACACGGCGCTCGCCATCTATGGCTGCCTGTTATCCTACACGACCATCCATGACGAGATGGAGGACCATGAACTGAAAACCCTGGTCACGCGCATGGGTTACGAGGAGGGGATGCCTGTCGTGGTAAACCCGGGGATTCTAAAGCCGGAGGACTTTATTGACGCGGTATTAAAGAAGCGCCTGCCAAACGTTTTTATGCCGGATACCCCACAGCGCATTGCAACCGACACTTCCCAGAAACTGCCGATTCGCTTTGGCGAGACCATCAAGGCTTATCTTGCAAAAGGGGAAGATGCAGGGAAGCTTACTTTTATCCCGCTGGTGCTGGCGGGCTGGCTCCGCTACCTCCTTGGCGTGGACGATGCCGGGAAAACTTTTGAGCCGTCGCCCGACCCGATGCTTTCCGAAGTCCAGGGCCAGATGGCGGACATAAGCTTTGGGAAGCCTGTGGCATCCGGGGCACTCGACCATATCTTGTCGCGGGAGGATCTGTTTGCGGTCAATCTGGTCGCGTGCGGTCTGTCCGAAAAGATCACGGGATATTTTAATGAACTGAATGCGGGTGCCGGCGCAGTGCGGGCAACCTTAAAAAAATATGAATGAGGAAAATCAAATGCCAAACGTAAAAAATCCGATTTTATCCGGCTTTTATCCTGACCCATCCATCTGCAGGGTAGGGGATACCTATTATATCGTAAATTCCACCTTTGCCTATTTTCCGGGCGTTCCGATCTTTGCGAGCAAGGACTTATGCCATTTCCACCAGATTGGCAACATCCTTGACCGCCCGTCACAGCTCCCGCTTGGGAATGACGGCATGTCACGCGGGATTTTTGCGCCGACCATCCGCTATTATAACGGTGTGTATTATATGATCACGACGAATGTTTCCTATGGCGGAAATTTTATCGTGACGGCAACCGACCCGGCGGGCCCTTGGTCGGAGCCACATTACCTAAAAGGGGCGGAAGGGATCGACCCAAGCATTTTCTTTGATGAGGACGGGAAATGCTATTATATCGGCACGCGGCCAAATCCGGACGGCGTGCGCTACAACGGGGATTGGTACATTTATATCCAGGAACTTGACATAGAGAATTTCTGCCTGATCGGCGATTATAAGCTGGCTTGGAAGGGTGCCATGCGGGATGCGGAATGGCCGGAAGGACCGCACCTGTACAAAAAGGATGGATGGTATTATATCATGCATGCCGAGGGGGGCACAGGTCCGGCACATGCGGTCTGCATCGCGCGCAGCCGCGAAGTTTTTGGTCCGTATGTCGGCAATTTTAACAACCCGGTCCTGACCCACCGACATTTGGGGAAAGCATACCCTGTACGCTATGTCGGGCACGCGGACTTGGTGGATACCCCGGAGGGCGACTGGTACATGGTGCTGCTTGCTTCCCGCCCGTGCGAGGGTTACACCGGGATGGGGCGCGAAACGTTCCTTGCAAAAGTCACATGGGAGGACGGCTGGCCGGTTGTCAACGAGGGAACCGGGAAACTAAACGAGGTACAGCCCGTTGCGCTCCCGGCAAAAGACTGCCTGCCGGAGCAGGATTTTTATACCTTCTACGACCGTACCTTGGATCCGCATTTTGTCACGGTGCGCAACCCGAAAGAGGACATGTACTCACTTACAAAGCACACAGGGAAGCTGGCCTTAAAGGCGGCGGCGGAAGTAATCACGGAGCCGACAAGCGCATCCTACCTCGGCGTGCGGCAGAGAAGTTACCACTACACGGCACAGACGCGGATGGAGTTTTTTCCGGCGGCAGGCGAGGAGGCAGGGCTTGTGGTCCTGCAAAGCGAGATGGCGAGCCTACGTTTTGTCGTGGCACGGGACGGGGATGACACCGTACTGCGCGCGGTGCGTTTCGGAAAGCAGCCGGATGGGATGGACGACATCGGGGACGGCACGCTTTTGGCACAGGAAAAACTCCCGTGTGGGATGGAGGGGATCACCTTAAAAATCATGCAGGACGGACAGAAACTTTCCTTCTGGTATGCCCTGCCCGACCAGGCGTTTGTAAGATTCCCTGCCATGGCGGACACACGCTTTTTAAGCACCGAGGCGGCGGGCGGTTTTGTGGGGAATACCATTGGCATGTACGCCAGTGCAAACCATGCGGAATCGGAAAACTATGCATTGTTTGACTATTTCCTATTATCAGATTGCAGTTGTTTATAACAATTTTTTCAGATGGGGGCAGGGAGAGTGGCATCTTCCGCCCCTGTTTTTTGTTTTGATTGACATTTTAAAGAAA
>CAYMGZ010000280.1:0-4515 GCA_964390095.1 uncultured Lachnospiraceae bacterium
TATAAAAAACGGATCGTGGTAAAAATAGGCTCTTCCTCGTTGACCCATATGGAGACGGGGAAGATTGACTTAGAAAAAATGGAGCACCTTGTGCGGGTATTGACGGACCTTGCAAACCGGGGCAAGGAGGTAATCCTTGTATCCTCCGGCGCGATCGCGGCGGGGCGCAAAAGCCTGCAGATCGAGGAACGCCCGGAGGAAAAATCCGTGAAACAGGCATGTGCGGCTGTCGGGCAGGCGAAGCTGATGATGTTCTACCAAAAATTTTTTGCGGAGTACAACCAGCTGACCGCGCAGATTCTGCTGACAAAATACACGATGATCAACGATATCAGCCGCGAGAATGCAAAAAATACCTTCCGGGAGCTGGCAAAGATGGGGGTGGTCCCAATCGTCAATGAAAACGATACCGTATCGACGGATGAGATCGAGTTTGGCGACAATGACACACTTTCCGCGCTTGTGGCGGCGCTTGTGGGGGCGGACATGCTGATTTTGCTCTCGGACATCGACGGGCTTTACACGGATGACCCAAGGCAGAACCCGGATGCGAAGCTGGTTTCCCTTGTGCCGAAAGTGACAAAGGAAATCCTTTCGATGGGCAAGGGAGCGGGCAGCGGTGTCGGAACCGGAGGGATGTCCACAAAAATCACGGCGGCGCGCATTGCGGCGGGCAGCGGTGCCGACATGGTGGTCGCCAACGGGAAGGATGTCGGGGTCGTCCGGCGGATCATGGACGGGGAAATGGTTGGGACCTTGTTCCTTGCGCACAAGGATGAGGGATTCCGGCTTAAGGATTACCTGTATACAAAACAGTACCCGATGTGAAAGGGAGGTATCAAATGGATGAGAATAAAATCAAACGGATCAACGAGCTCTACCATAAATCAAAAAACGGCGGCCTGACGGAGGAAGAAAAAGAGGAACAGAAACGGTTGCGCGAGGAATATCTTGCGGCAATCCGGGCTAATATGCGCGCGACACTAAACAATATTTCCATCGTGGAAGAAGACGGCAGCATTACGTCGCTGTCGAAGGAAGTGTGAATGAACTTCGAGTTTGAAGCAATCTTTAGATTGTAAGTTCATTCACACGGAAGAATCGAAAATGAACCGTTTGGAGGTTCATTTTCGATTCTTCCGGTAGGTTGCAATGGCTGGCTTTGCGCAAGGGTTTTATGGATTATTTGTACCGGGGCGTAAAAATGATGGAGGCGGGAAAAGCACGATAAGGGAGGGTTATATGGAGGAAAAAATGGAGGTTCGGCGGAGGATGAAACAACTTCGGCAGCAGCTGACGCAGGGAGAGCGGGAGGCGGTTGGCGCGGCGGTCGGGGAGCAGCTTTTTTCCATGCGGGAATTTACGGAATGCCAGATTTTTTTCACGTATCTTTCTTATGGGCAGGAAATCCCTACCCATGTGCTGACAAAAGAAGCCATCCTGCGGGGCAAGTTGGTTGCCGCGCCGAAAGTCACGGGGGAGGGAGGGCTTACCTTTTACCAGATCCATGCGCCATCGGACTGTGTGCCGGGCGCATTCGGCATTTTAGAGCCGGAAGGTGGCAGGGAGCTTACGCCGGACATGGGAAGGAGCCTCCTTCTTTTACCGGGGCTTGCGTTTACAAAGGCGGGCGGGAGGCTTGGCTACGGAGGCGGTTACTACGACCGCTATCTTGCCGCGCACCCGCAGGCGTTTTTAGCCGCACCCGCATACCCGTTTTCGGTGGTGGGAAGCCTGCCCGAGGAGGCGCACGATATCCGGGCGGACGCGCTCGTGCTTCCGGGGGAGGTTTTTTATGTGCAGACCCGTGAATGCGCGTGTTCGCGCAATGATAAAATGAAACAATATGATTGACAGGGGGAAAATGGGATGGTCATTAAAGAGATCAGTTTTAAATGCAAGGACGGGCGGGAGGCGCTTCTTCGAAGCCCGAGGGCTGAGGATATAAACGGCATGTTACATTATCTGAATGTTTCGGCGGGGGAAACGGAGTTTATCCTTCGCTATCCGGAGGAATGCGGCAAATATACCGAGGAGGGCGAGAAAAAGCTTTTTGATAAGAAGAATGAATCCCAAAACGAGGCCATGCTGGTATGCCTGGTGGATGGGGTGGTGGCCGGCAACTGCGAGGTTTCAGTTTATACGAACATGAAGAAAAAGCACCGCGCCAATATCGGGATTGCCTTGCTAAAAGAATATTGGAACCAGGGGATTGGAACAAGGATGTTCGAGGAAATGATCCGCATTGCGGAAAGTTTCCCGGATGTTACCCAGATAGAACTGGAATTTATCGAAGGGAATGCCCGCGCGCAGCATTTGTATGAAAAGATGGGGTTCCGCATCGCCGGGGTGCACCCGAATGGAGTCCGGCTAAAAGATGGAACGTTGTTGAATGAATATTTAATGATTAAGGAATTGAAACGATAAATTTGGGTCTGGGTTGGGAATGGGAGGTTGGATGCCTGGGGGAGGAATCCCGTATTTTGTGGGTGTATTGATGTTTGCTCCGGCAATAGTGTTACTGGACAGGAGATTGGAATGGTAATAGAAAAATTATGTCTTGATGATTTTCGCGGAATTCACAGATTGGAGATGGAACTGCAGGGAAAAAGTGCGGTGTTGTTTGGAATCAACGGGGTGGGGAAATCCTCGGTATTGGCGGCCATCAATCTGCTCTATGCCAATATCATAAACCGTTTGGTGAAATCCCGTTTCAAGCAGGTCATCCGGATGGAAGAATCGGATATCCGGTTTGGAAAGGTATCTGCCAAGATCGCGGCGGAATTCCGGTTTGGGGAGGAAAAGGAACTCTATAATTATTCGCGGAAAAAAAGCAGGAAAACGAATGGGCTTGTTTTATCAAAAGATCTGGAACGTATTGTGGGGCATTTTGAGGAAAAATATCTGCCGCAGGACATGGTTGACGAAGAAAATAACTTGTTTGAAGCGGGAGAGAAAAAAAATATCCCTATCTTTGTGAATTACGGGGTCAATCGGCTTGTGTTAAAAACACCGCTAAGAATACGGAAAAATGAAGATTACGGGCAGCTTGCGGCATTTGAGAAAGCAATTGAAAACCAGATTGCATTCTCAAAATTGTTTGAGTGGTTTTTGGAACAGGAATTGTATGAGACACAGCAGCAAAAATTAAATCCGGATTTTCGGGATATTTCGTTAAATGCTGTGAAACAGGCAATGCTGGCAATGCTTGACGACTGTAGGAATGTGCATATCACGGCAAGGCCATATTCCATGAAAGTATCAAAAGGAAATGAGACATTAGATATTCTGCAATTGTCCGATGGCGAAAAATGTACATTGGCGTTGTTTGGTGATCTGGCAAGACGGCTGGCGATTGCCAACCCGGCGCTTGCAAATCCGTTGGAGGGGGTTGGGGTTGTCCTGATTGATGAAATTGAATTGCACATGCATACGTCATGGCAGCGCAAAATAATACGCGTACTGAAAGAAACGTTTCCGAATGTACAGTTTATTATTACAACGCATTCGCCTCAGGTACTTGGGGAAATCGGTTCGGATTTCCATGTTTTTTCACTGGAGAGGAAAGAGGATGAAATTGACTGTGGCAAGCTGCAAAACTATTTTGGGTTGGATGCGAATTCCGTATTGGAAGAAGCATTCCAGACAAGTTCACTGAATGACCGTGTAAAGGAACAAGTACAGCGGATGTACAATTGCATTGAAGAAAGGGATTTTGGGCAGGCAGAAGAATGTATCCGGGAGATTGACTGCCTGACGCAAAATCGGAATATGGACAGTACAAGGGGAAAAGTTTTGGTTCGCAAAGGGAGGCGGGTAGATGCGGCAAATAAAGAAAAATCCTGAGCCGGCCAGTTTTTCCGGATGGAAAAAGCGTTTTAGGCTGGCGAACGGGAGGGATGCTGTATATGATGACCTCAGAGGCAAGAGGGAATACTTTTTGCTGAAAAAAAGTCTGTTGGAAGAACAGGGGTATATTTGCTGTTATTGTGAGAAAGAGATTGGACAGGATGGAAGTCTATCAGATTGCGATGTTGAGCATTTTATGCCAAGGCATCCGGATCGCAGGACTTTATCAAAGAGAGAATGTGAGGAATGTATAAATTCTCAGTTGGCATATACGAATTTGTTTGTGTCATGCAAGGGGGAAAGTGCCGATGAGGCAGACCATTGTAACCATAAAAAAGATAACTGGTTCAGTTTTAAGGACTGTATTCCGCTGACAGATCCAAAAATCGGGAAAATACTTGGCTTTAAACAGTCCGGGGAGGTATTCCTGACCGGTTCGGACGGTGCAGAGATGATAAAGCATTTAAATCTAAATTCCTATGTCTTGGAACAACAACGGAGAATAGCGTTTTTTACGATGCTGGAAAGTGAATTTGAAGACGAGGATTTATTGGGAAACCGGGAGTATGTGGAGGCGGTAATTGAAGACTATGACAATATGCAGGATGGGAAATATAAAGAATTTTGTTCCATGATTACATATTGTTTGCGCAAAAATTATATGCC
>CAYMGZ010000281.1:0-4495 GCA_964390095.1 uncultured Lachnospiraceae bacterium
ATGAAATTTATGCCGACGGGCGGGATCAATGAAAATAATCTGAATACTTACCTTGCGTTTGGGAAAATTGTCTGCTGCGGCGGCAGCTGGATTGTTCCGGATGCGCTTGTGAAAGCGGGCAAATGGGAGGAAATCACGGCACTCTGCCGCTCGGCGGTCAACAAGATGCTTGGTTTCTCGGTGGCGCATGTCGGGATTAACTGCGACAATGAGGATGAGGCAAAAGCAACCACCGCGAATTTTGAAAAATTGTTTGGCTGGGGGCAGAAAGTCGGGAACAGCAGCGTATTTGCGGGCAGCTTCATCGAATGCATGAAAACACCGTTCAAGGGCGCGAAAGGCCATATCGCGGTGGCGACGAACAGCGTGCGCCGGGCAGTTTACCAGTTGGAACATATGGGGGTTGCGGTTGATATGGATACGGCGAAATACGATGCGGACGGCAGGATGACGGTCGTTTACCTAAAAGATGAATTCAGCGGCTTTGCGGTTCATCTTGTGGAGAAGAAATGATGCGGCTGTTGATCCGCGCCCATGACCTCGGGGTCACGGGCGCGGAAAAGGTTGCAGAAAGGCTTTGTGGGCTGGGGCTTGACGGCGTGCAGCTTGTCGCTTACAAAGTGCTGCCGGATGTCGCCTACGCGCCGGGGGCGATTGATGCCGCGCGCGCAAGGCAGGTAAACCAGGTATTTGCGGGGGCGGATAAAAGTGTGCCGCTCATCGGGGCATATTTTAACCCTGTCCACCCCAACGAGGAAAAGGTAAAAAACGGAATTTTGATATTCCAGGATTACCTGCGGCTTGTCCATGATTTTGGCTGTGATACGGTCGGCTCAGAAACCGGTTCGTGCAACGGCGACCCTTGGATTTATCATCCGGGTAACCGCACGGACGAAACGCTTGCAAGGGTGGTGCGCACATTTTCCGAACTCTGCGACTATGCGCAGGATTATGGCGCATACGTCGGAATGGAAGGGGCATTTGGCCATGTTTGTTACGATGTTGCATGCCTTGCCCGCGCAGTAAAGGAGATGGGCAGGAAAAACATCCGCATTATTTTTGATTTATACAATTATCTGGATGCGTCGAATGTTGATAAAAGGTATGATATCCTCGCGCAGGGATTGCAGACCTTCGGCGACCGGATCCATATATTCCACCTAAAAGATTGTGTAGTAAAGGACGATGGCAGTTTGGAGCAATGCGGGGTTGGCAAGGGGATTTTCGACTACACGCGGATCCTTTCGGAAATCAAAAAAGTATGCCCGGACGCAAACCTTGTCTTTGAGGGAACGACCGGGGCAGATATCCCGGATGCGATTGCCCATATCCGGGAAAGGCTGTAAGGGCGGAACTTAAAAACAGCAGAAGCCCATACAATGCCGGAAGTGGTTTGCGGGAAAGGAGTGGACGGAAACCACTTCCCGGTTTGGGCATTGGGAGGGCTTCTGCGGAACTTAAAATAGGAGATTTATTTTATGTCATACTTAACCCTAAAAGGGATCAACAAGATTTATCCAAACGGCTTCCACGCCGTCCACGATTTCAATCTTGAAATTGAGAAAGGCGAATTTATTGTGTTTGTCGGTTCATCCGGCTGCGGGAAATCCACCACCCTTCGGATGATCGCAGGGCTTGAAAACATCAGCAAGGGCGATTTCTTTATCGACGGAGTCCGGGCAAATGAAAAAGGTCCGCGCGAGCGCGGTGTTGCCATGGTGTTCCAGAGCTACGCGCTTTACCCGCACATGTCGGTGTACGATAACCTCGCCTTTGGCCTGACGCTGCAGGGTGTGGACGAGGACGTGATTGAAAAGAAGGTATTAAATACCGCGAAAATCCTTGGCCTGACGGATTATCTGGACAGGAAGCCGCGCGCGCTTTCGGGCGGTCAGCGCCAAAGGGTCGCGGTCGGGCGCGCAATTATCCGCAAGGTCGATATTTTCCTGATGGATGAGCCACTCTCAAACCTTGACGCAAAGCAGAGGGTCACGATGCGCTCGGAAATTACGCAGATCCACCGAGAGACAGGCGCGACGACAATTTATGTGACGCATGACCAGACCGAGGCGATGACGATGGCTGACCGGATCGTTGTCATGAAGGAGGGCTATATCCAACAGGTTGGGACACCGCACGACCTGTATTTCCATCCGGCGAATATGTTTGTCGCGGGCTTTATCGGGGAGCCGCCGATGAATTTTATTGGCGGGAAATTAAACGGTGGCAAAATAAATATCGGCGGCACACAGTTGAATCTTTGTGCGGTTGCGGACCAGGATGTCCTGCAAAAGTACGAGGGGGAGGAGGTTGCGTTCGGCTTCCGCCCGGAAGCAATCCGGCTTGTCGGGAAAGAGGATACGCAGAATGCTTACAAACTTTCCTGCGAGGTGGAACTGACGGAGCTGCTTGGGGATAATACGAATGTATATGTCGATATAAAGGGTGTAAAGTCCATTTTAAAAGTTGACCCGCACGATACGCCCCAAATGGATTCCCGGCTGGAATTCGCGATCCCTTATGGCAGCGTTTATCTCTTTGACAAACAGACCGAGAGGCGGATTAAACTGCGGGGAAGTGCGGAAGGGGCGAAAGTTCGGTAAAAGGTCTTGGAGCGTGCCATCTTTCACACCGCGATTTGTGT
This sequence comes from uncultured Lachnospiraceae bacterium, assembly GCA_964390095.1. GTDB lineage: Bacteria > Bacillota > Clostridia > Lachnospirales > Lachnospiraceae > RGIG4057. The sequence continues at coordinate 2,645 of CAYMGZ010000281.1, forward strand.
CTGTGCGCTGCTTGTCACAAATTCGCTTATGCGCAAAAAGCGGCGCAGAAATGGGGATTTTATGAAGGAATTAAGTAGAAGCAATTTTAAAACCGGCGGGAGGCCGGTCAAAATACTCCAGTTCGGGGAGGGGAATTTCCTGCGTGCGTTTGTGGACTGGATTTTGCAGAATTTAAATGATGCCGGGGTAATCAACGCCGATGTGGCTGTGGTGCAGCCAATGCCAATGGGGCGGGTCAAGGAGCTTTCGGAGCAGGACGGTTTGTACACCGTATGCCTGGAAGGGATCGACGGGGGCAAGAAGGTACAGAGCCGCCGCATCATCGACGTGCTGCGCGATTTCATCAACCCGTTTGAACAGTACGACAAATATCTTTCCTACGCAAAAAGCGATGATCTGGAAATCATAATCTCGAACACAACCGAGGCGGGCATTGCGCTCGATGCTTCCGACACGGATTTTTCCGTTTGCCCGAAGAGCTTCCCGGGCAAGCTGCTGGCGTTTTTAAAAGTGAGATATGACCATTTTCACGGCGATTTGTCAAAGGGGCTTGCCATTATCCCGTGTGAGCTGATTGACCACAACGGCGAGGAATTAAAGCGCGTTCTTCTGGAGCTTGCAAAAATCAACAAGATGGATGAGGATTTCATAAACTGGATGACAAGCGCAAACCATTTTACCAGCACGCTCGTTGACCGCATTGTTCCGGGCTACCCGCGCGATACCGCAAAAGAAATCTGCGAGGAGACAGGGTTCCATGACAATAATATTGTCAAAGGCGAGATTTTCCATCTCTGGGTTTTGCAGAAGGAAGCCTTCGTACAGGCAAAGCTCCCGGCGGACAAATCGGGCTTAAACGTTATTTTTGCGGACGATATCACGCCGTACAAGCAGCGCAAGGTGAAAATCCTCAACGGCTCGCATACCTCGATGGTTCCGGTGGCGTATCTGTGCGGGATTGACACGGTGCGCGAGAGCGTTTCCGACCCGGATGTCGGGAAATTCGTGCAGGAGCTTGTCAACGATGAAATCAAGCCGACCATTGACCTGCCGAAAGATGAGATGGACGCGTTCGCGGCAAGCGTGATCGAGCGTTTTATGAACCCGTTCATCCGCCACGAGCTGATGTCGATCGCCTTAAATTCCACGACGAAATTTAAGACGCGCCTCCTTCCGACCTACAACGATTACCGCGCGAAATTCGGAAAATCGCCGAGGCATATCTTGTTCTCGCTCGCGTCGCTTACCGTATTTTACCGCGGGAAGCGCGGCGATGAGGATATCGCGCTCAACGACGCGCCAGAATATCTGGAATTCTGGAAAGAGCTCTGGGCATCCGGGGAAGATTATCAGACAATGGCGCGGCGCGTGCTTGAGAATGAAGCGTTGTGGGAGCAGAGCCTTGCGGTGGATGACAATGTGACTTTGGTTGCAGGCTATATTGAGAATATCGTAAAGGACGGCGAACGGGCGGCGCTGAGGGCTTTCCTTGCTTAAAGAATTGATTTGGCTGGGGAGGGCAGAGTTTGAAAGTAAACAACTTTCAAACTCTTTATGCGCAGACCCGTGCAGTGGAATTATGCCGCCAAGGCGGCGCACGGGCCGCGCGGCGAGTAGCGGAGAAAGATTTTCCCCTACTCGATTTGAAGTAGTATCACGGGTGAATTTGCGATAGGTAGGAGGGAAGAAAATGCAGGAAGGAAAAAAAGTCGAATTTACACAGAAATGGATTGAGGACGCGGTAAAAAAGCTTTTTCAAAAAGAAGATATTTACGAAAGTGATATGGACAGAATCAAGTATCTGCGCATTGGCAAGGCTTATGGCGCGTTCGTAATTGAAATGAGTACGG
>CAYMGZ010000282.1:0-4472 GCA_964390095.1 uncultured Lachnospiraceae bacterium
TGATAAGCCCTACAATCACAAAAGTCAAGAAATATTTCAAAAAATATGCAACTGCATTATCAATGCCAAAAAACAACAGGTTTTATTGGCAAAATTCATAGATAAAAATTTGGAATCCCGGTTCAAAAATAGCATTGAAATAAGACAGCAGATATGCTATGCTAATAACAGATTCCCCACCAGTCCTTCCATCCGGGAAAGCCATGTGGGGCGGAAAGACCAGGAGGGAAAGAAAATGTTGCCAGAAAAAGAAACGGCGGAACAAATGCTTGCGGAAGCGGAACGGCGCAACCCCGGGCCGTGGGGCGACCATAGCAGGGTCGTGGCACGGTGCGCGGAAAAAATCGCAGCCCTGGCAGGGCTTGATCCAAGGAAAGCCTACATCGTCGGCCTGCTCCACGACATCGGGCGGCGTGAAGGTGTGACAAATTTCCGCCATATCACCGACGGATACCATTATCTTAAGGAACAGGGCTATGACGAAGCGGCAAAAATCTGCCTCACCCATTCCTTTTGCATCCCGGATATCCACATGCACATCGGGAAATGTGACCTGACCGGCGAAGAATATGAGGAGGTCGTGCGCCTGCTCGCCGCGTGCGAATACGACGATTACGACCGGCTGATCCAGCTTTGCGACAGCATTGCGCTCCCAAAAGGGCCGGTTGACCTCGCGACACGCATGGGCGATGTCAAACGCCGCTACGGTTCTTATCCGGAAGCAAAATGGAATAAAAATTTTGAATTAAAAAGATATTTTGAGCAGAAAATCGGAAAAGACTTGTACGAAGTTGTCGGGGCGGACACGGGTGAAAATGTTTTCCCGCCATCCGGACAGGGAACAAACTAATTTTTCTATTTTGAAGGAGGAAACCATCATGCCAAAAACAATCACGGTAAAAGGAACGGGCAAAATTTCCGCCAGTCCGGACTATGTCGCACTTTCCATGTTCTTGGAATCACGGGACCTAAATTATGACCAGGCGATGGAACTTGCCACAAAACATATTACGGAATTGACGGATGCACTTACAAAAATCGGTTTTGCGAAAGAAGCCTTAAAAACCACGAATTTTAATGTGCACACGGACTACAACAATGAAAAAACCGAGAACGGGAACTGGAAAAAGGTTTTTAACGGCTATGTTGTCAGCCATAACCTGAAATTAGAATTTGATTTCAACATGGACCGGCTTTCCGCAGCACTTGCCGCAATCGCGAACTGCGAGGCACACCCGCAGCTCTCGGTTGCATTCACAATCAAGGATCCTTCTGCCATTAAGAAGGAGTTGTTACGCTCTGCTGCCACTAACGCAAAAGAAAAAGCAGAGCTCCTCTGCGCGGCATCCGGCGTAAAGCTCGGTGACCTGACCAAGATTGATTACAATTGGAGCGAGGTCAACATCCACTCCAACACAAGCTACATGCTGGCGGATGAGTGCCTGCGCGGGGCTGCCCCGATGAGCGCAAAGTCCATCGACATTGCGCCGGAGGATATTGACCTGAATGATACCGCGACATTCGTTTGGGAAATTTTGTAAAATTTAAAATAAAACAAATGAATTTCACACTTCCCTTTTCTTTAAAATTTCACGCGCGATCAATGCCCCCACTGCCCCGGATACGATGCCGACGGCTATCCCGCCCAAAATATCGGTCGGGTAATGCACATACAAATACATCCTCGAAAACGCAATGAGCACCGCCAGGATCCCCGCCGGGATCCACAGGCGGTTCTTCACAAAAAACATCGCCGAAACCGCCGCGAACGCGGCTGCCGTATGCCCGGACGGAAACGAATAATCAAGCGGCCTTGCAACCATAAGCTCAATCAGCGTGTTCACATCATATGGCCTTGTGCGCGCGACGAGCGGCTTGATCAGCACATTGCACAAAAGCAGGTCCACAAGCAGCGCCGCCGCCACCACAAAGCCCAGCCTGCGGTATTTCGGGAGACACAGCAGTAAGGCCGCAAGCAGGATCCAGACCAGCCCGAAGTCTCCCAACTTACTTAAGAATGGCATCAGGGCATCGCCAAACGGTGTATGGAGCCCCTGAAGCCAGTCAAGCAACCGAAATTCCCAATCCATATTCCCTCCATTTCCATGCTGTGGGGGTATAGCCCTTTTTAGGGGCTATGCACTCGCACGAAGCTGTAGATGCCGCAGGGCGGCCGTGCCCGGCGCAGCCTGCGATAATTAACCGCCAACGATATAATTGATTTCCTTTTTCTTTGCCCCCATGCGCACCGCGTCCTGCGCATCATGTGTCACCAGCACCACGGTCTGCCCTGCGGTGCGGTCTTTGATGTAACGGATGACCTGCTTTCTTGTTTCCTCATCCAAACCCGTAAACGGCTCATCCAAAAGCAGCAGTTCCCCTGCCGCGCAGACGGCGCGCACAATCGCAATGCGCCGTTTCATGCCGCCGGAAAGCTGCGATACCGGCTTTTCTTCATAACCGGAAAGCCCGACCGCCTCAAATTCCGCGCGCAGGAAAGCTCGCAGTGCCGCCTTCCTCTCACGCGCACGCCATTTTTTTTTGCCGGGTAACAGATTTGGCATATGGTCCCCGCCCTCTGCCCCGCCGGGTGTCAGGCCTGCCATATGGCTCCCGCCCTCTGCCCCGCCAAGCACCAGCTCCACATTTGCAAAGGCATCCGCCCATTCCAACAGGCGGTTCTCCTGAAAAACCATGGCAACCTTCCTGCCCTGCACACCCGTTATTTCCCCCGCATCCGGCTTCGTAAGCCCTGCCAGAATACGGAGTACCGTTGTTTTCCCGCTGCCCGATGCACCCATCAGGCAACACACCCCGCCTTCCGGTATGGACAGGGAAAAATCCGCAAGCACGGTCTGCCCCCCGTATGATTTTTTGATATACTTCATCTCAATTGCCATGGCCGCCCCCCGCATGTTTTCTTCGCATCAGATTTTCCGGATTCCCCGCATCGGATCAGATTTTTTTGATTCCCCACATCACGAGCTTCTCAAATAGCACGCTGGCCACCACGATCACGATTGTCCACGCGAACAGCTCCGGTGTCATCAGGTAAAGCTTTGCCTTGTAAAGCTCGCTTCCCACGGAATTTTCCGGAAGGCCGATGACTTCCGCCGCAATGCCGGATTTAAAGCAGAACCCCAGCCCCACCGTGCAGGCGCTCACAAATGCCGGGCGGACGGCGGGAAGATAAATATATTTCACTTTCCGGAATGTGCCAAGCCCAAACACCCTTGCCATTTCAAGCAATTCCAAGTCCACCTGCCGGATTCCGCCGCGCACGTTCGTAAAAATGACAGGGAGCACCATCAGGAACGAAACCACGACGGAAAGGTAAGCCGAACGCACCCAGAGCAAAACCAGGATCACAAAGGATGCGACGGGGATGGATTTCACAAGCTGCATCCACAATTGTAAAATTTCCCCAATTTGTGCGTTCCATTCCGCAGCGACGGCAAAAACTACCCCCGCCGCAACCGCCAGCACAAACCCGGTGGCGATGCGCAAAAAAGAAGTGCCGACGGAACGGTAAAATTGCGGCGTGCGCGCCAAGGCCAGCAATGCTTTTAATGTGTCGGGAACGGATGGCAGGAAGATACTTTTCGCCACCCACATACTAAGCAGCTGCCACGCCGTGAGCAAAACAAGCACGGCGACAAACTTCCGTCGGTAAACGGTATGCTTCTTTTCCATGCATCCCCCTTCAATCTGCCAGCATCGTTACCAGTGTCAGATAGCGGTCCGTGGAGTTCTCGATATCTTCCTTTGTTACACCGTAATAAAGATAAATATCGCGCCGTATTTTTTTCATCTGCTTTATTTCCCTTTTCGGTGCGCAAAAACCTACGCCAAGCATTCCACGGATTTTTTCCATTTCCACTTCCAACTTCCCTCCGTGCGCCAAACGGATCTGATAGATATGGTAATCCATGGGAACAAGGGAATCGTCAAGCCCCGCCGCCGCCGCGTCGTATTCCCGCATATACCGGTGCCACTCCTCCACCGCCGCCCGGTCACTAAAATTTGCCGGGCTCTTTTTTTCCGGGGAAACATAGCCCATCTGCTCCAACCGATCCTTCTGTTCTTTCCAGGCAATGGCGCATTTATGGCTGCGGTACCCTTCCTTTGCCCGCCGGCTATCCGGAGCAAGCTCCGTAGCATGGTATTTCCTCCGGATGTAGCGCACCAGCTCATCCGGCGTATGCGGTTTCGGACATAGCGCCCCCATCACCCGCGCGCGCCGCTTCTGCATCCGCCGACCACGCCACTGATCCCGGAAACGCCGCAGGGGATTCCCCTTCCTTCCACCAAACTTCCCCGCAAGAAAAATACTTGTCGGCCCGTCACTGCCGCCAATGACCGTCACAGCCGCTGCTGCCCTTGAACTTCGTTTTTTCACGCCGCCCTCACCTCCTATTACAAAATAATTGCCTATTGGGCGAATTGGCTGTTATACAAATTCGCGTAGAAGC
>CAYMGZ010000283.1:0-4468 GCA_964390095.1 uncultured Lachnospiraceae bacterium
CCCTTTTGCGGTATTCCTTCGGTGTCATCCCCTTTGCCTCCTTAAATTTTTTTATGAAATAGCTGACGTTCTCAAAACCATTCTCATAACAAATCTCCACAATCCGCGCATCGGTTTTTACCAGCGCTTCCGCCGCGTGCCCGATGCGGTAACCATTGAGGTAGGTGATCGGCGTTTTCCCGGTCATTTTTCGGAAAAAACGGCAGAAATACTGCTCGTTCATGCCCGCCTCCGCCGCAAGTTCCGCGAGCGTAATTTTTTCCCGGTAGTGTTCCTCCATGTATTTTAACACGCGCTTGATCTCCTGCATCTGGTAGCCTTCCTCCGTTTTTTGCGCCCGGTTCAGATACTTAAGGTGGCCGTGTTCTTCCAATATGGAGAGGATCAGCAAAAGCTCGGCTTTAATTTTAAGGTACCAGCCTGTTTTTTTATTTTCCCACGCGTCTAAGATCCCGCGCAGGGCAGCGAGGATTTCACCGTAGCCCGCATCTTTTTTTCCAATGCGCGCGGGCAGCACGCACTCCCCGTTCCAGAGCGGCGCAAGGATCGTGGCCTGCGCCATGTCGTAGCGGTCAAATTTCAACATTTCAAGGTCAAAAATCACCGCGTGGTGAAGGCTTGGCAGCGCCTTACCCGCAATCTGGTGCAGCACGGAGCGGCCGACGAAAACGATATCGCCCTCCGCAATCCCCTCTGCCTGCATATTCCGCTCAAACAAAAAATCCCCTTTCTCAAAAAACAAAATTTCAATTTCCTCGTGCCAGTGATGAGATGCAAAAAATTGGTCATACTCTTCTTGAAAGCTGCAGACATGGATTGGCAGGAATGCCGTTCCATGGTTTGTGCCTTCCCGGTATGCCGCGTTGCTTTGGCTGTCCATTTCAGCCTCCCTTCTGCTTTATTTCATGGCAACTGTCCGTTATCCCGCGCGTCAGGCATATCATGTAGCTCCCGCTCCCACATCAGAGCCATGCCCGACAAACAAAAGTCAAAATAATGTTATTTTTTCACATGATAGCGCAAGTATTACAAAAAAAAATGCAATATACTGCCATTATAGCAAAAATAAAAAATATTGCAACATGCGGAACTTAATATCAGGAGGTTAATATTATGATCCAAAAATTCCGTTTCGGAACACCAATCGAGACCGGGGCTACCGTGGCAACCCCTGCTGCCATCCCGGTAAGCAGCGCGCAGGACGCGGCGGCACTCACCAAGTACGTAACCTTAACCTTCGGGCAATCCACGGTCCTCTCTTACACCATGGCGGACGACGACGCGGTTTATGGCCTTGGCGAGGCGAACCGCGGCATCAACAAGCGCGGCTACCAGTATGTCAGCTGCTGCACCGACGACCCGAACCACACCGAAGAAAAAGTGTCCTTCTACGGCGCACACAACTTTTTAATGCTGTCCGGGAAAGAAAGTTTCGGTCTTTTCATCGACTACCCTGCCGATGTGCGCTACGATATCGGCTACACAAAACAAAATGAACTGACCATCTCCATTGACGATAAAAACCTTGACGTTTACCTGATCACCCCGGACGGCCCGGACGCACTCTGCATCATCCGGCAATTCCGCGAACTGATCGGGATGAGCTACATCCCGCCGCTCTGGGCATTTGGCTATATCCAGAGCCGCTGGGGCTACATGGACGAACAGGATATCCGCCGCGTGGCAAAAGGCTACCGCGACAACCATCTGCCGCTTGACTCCATCAGTATGGATATCGACTATATGGAGGACTACAAGGATTTCACGGTCCATCCAAAACGTTTCCCGGACCTTGCCGCACTTTCCGCAAAGATGAAGGAGCAGGGGCTGCATTTCATCCCAATCATCGACGCGGGGGTGAAAATTGAGAAAGGGTATGATGTTTACGAGGAGGGGGTAAAAAATAATTATTTCTGCAAGCGCGCGGACGGCACGGATTTTGTGGCGGGTGTCTGGCCGGGGAAAACACATTTCCCGGATTTCTTCAGGGAGGATACGCGGAAATGGTTTGGCGGTCTTTACAAGCGCCTGACCGACTGCGGCATTGAAGGGTTCTGGAACGATATGAACGAGCCTGCGATCTTTTTTTCCGAGGAGGGGATGGAGGAAGCCGCACGCAAGGTCACGGAACTATTAAAGGTGAAGGACGACCCGAAATTAAATGATTTCTGGGCAATGCAGGGCGTGTTCAACATCAACAACGACCACGCGGATTACAAGCGTTTTTACCATGAGGTGGACGGGAAAAAAATCCGCCACGACAAAGTGCACAACCTCTACGGTTTTTACATGACGCGCGCGGCGGCGGAAGCGTTTGAGACGATCTACCCGGATAAGCGCCTGCTGCTCTTCTCGCGCTCCTCCTATATTGGGATGCACCGCTTCGGCGGCATCTGGACGGGCGACAACCAGTCGTGGTGGAGCCACCTGCTCTTAAACATCAAGATGATGCCGTCTTTAAATATGTGCGGCTTCCTCTACAGTGGTGCCGACATTGGCGGCTTTGGCAGCAACACGACAAGGGATCTGCTTTTGCGCTGGCTGGCGTTCGGGATTTTCACGCCGCTGATGCGCAACCACGCGGCACTCGGCACAAGGGAGCAGGAATGCTACCAGTTTGAGGGGCTTGACGATTTCCGCGAGATTTTAAAACTGCGCTACCGCCTGATCCCATATATTTACAGCGAATTTGTAAAGGCGGCGCTCGGCAATACCCTGCTTTTCTCCCCGCTTGCCTTCGCGTGGCCGCAGGATGTGATGGCGCGCGAGGTGGAAGACCAGCTGCTGCTCGGTGAAAGCCTAATGCTTGCGCCGGTCTACCAGCCAAATGTAAACGGCCGCACGGTCTATCTGCCGGAGGAAATGCTGTTTGTAAAATTTACTTCCGCCAAGGAATACACACTCACAAAAATGGAAGCGGGCTGGCATTATATCGGCTGCGCCTTGCATGAGGTTGCCTTCTTTATCCGCCCGGGGCATTTGCTGCCGCTATGCCCGCCATGTGAATGTACGGGCGAACTTGATTACACAAAATTTGAACTGCTCGGTATGGCAGGGCAGAATCTGTCGTATGAGCTTTATACGGATGACGGTTACACGAAGGATATCAAGCGGAATGGGAAATATATTACGCTGACCCTGTAAATTTTTTATAAAATTCCCTGCGCGGCACACATTTATAAACAAATTATAAACTTTTAAAAAACGTAAGAATTTTGTAAGAAAATCTACCAAATATTTTTAAAATGTGGTATACTGATGCAATGGAAAAAACATTGCGCCGGTATGCTGCATTTTTTTCGCCGCAAACCGGGGTACTGCAATATAGGACGCTGTCCGCAGCAGAAAGAGGTTTGTTATGCGTATCGTTTTGGTTGTACTTTCCCTTGTACTTTTTTTGGTTCTTTTTTTGCCTGTCTACCTGATCCTCAGGGTCGTCGGGAAATTTAACCCGCATGCAAGGATTGCCGCTTCACAGGCGATTGTACGGAATGCGTTCCGTTTTGTCATGGTCTGCGCCGGGACGAAGATCACCGTGCTTGGGCGCGAGGAACTGCCGAAAAATGAAGCGTTCCTCTATGCCGGAAACCACCGGGGGCTCGCGGACATCCCGGTCGGCTACATCACCGTGCCGACCCTGACCGGGTTTGTTGCCAAAAAGGAACTGCGCAAGGTGCCGCTGTTTTCCGGCTGGATGAAAAGTTTACAGTGCCTTTTCCTTGACCGTGACGATATGAAGGAAGGGCTAAAGGTCATCTTAAAAGGGGTGGAACAGCTCAAGGCGGGCTATTCCGTTTTTATCATGCCGGAGGGCACGAGGAACCGCGGGGAGGAACTTGACCTTCTCCCGTTCAAGGAAGGGAGCCTGAAAATGGCGGAAAAAGCGGGCTGCGCGATCGTTCCGGTCGCGATTTCCAACACGGCGGCGGTGTTTGAGAACCATATGCCGTGGGTGAAGCGGGCACATGTTATTATCCATTACGGCAAGCCGATCTACCCGGCGGATGTCCCGAAGGAGGAGCGCAAACGGCTTGGGGCGACGGTGCGGGAGATGATTATTGCGCAGTTGAAGGAAGATCAGGCGCTCGTATAAACAAGGTGTCTTATTTGATTGTTTCTTGGGGATGGGTCATGGTAACCAATTGGTTATACCCGCAAGCAGGAGCGCCGTAACGATTCGGCCTTCTGGATGAATCGTTACGGCGCTCCCAAAAAACTTGGCGCTCCTGCTTGCATTTTCTGTTTGGTTGTGGTATAGTGGCATTAAGAAGGACATCGCCCACAGAGTGGGTTGACCTTAAACGCAGTTAGAAATTCCACCCCGCTACCGGTCAAAGTTTTGGGGTGGTTTTTCTATGCCAAAAGCATCAGTGACAGATCATGTAAATGAATGTCAGCAATGCCAAGATGAACATGCCAAAAGCCATCAGGTCTTTGAAATCAAACAAGTTCTTGTCGTCTTTCCTCC
>CAYMGZ010000284.1:0-4462 GCA_964390095.1 uncultured Lachnospiraceae bacterium
AAGCCCGGAACGCAGATTCGATGCTATTATTTATAATTCACCCGATTTGTTTGAGGAGGATTAAAATGCCAAGGGCGATAGATTTGTTCTGTGGGTGTGGTGGCTTGTCGCTAGGCTTTCAAAATGCGGGGTTCCAAATGGTCCGTGCTTTTGACCATTGGGATAAGGCTGTCAATATTTACAATGCGAATTTTAAAGGGCATGAAGCGGAGAGGATGGATGTTTATGATCTGACGGTTGATTACATAAAGGGGTTTGCGCCGGATGTTATGATTGGGGGCCCCCCATGTCAGGATTATTCCTCCGCCGGGCAGCAGGATGAAACAAAAGGAAGGGCTGACCTTACGTTGCGATATGCAGAACTTGTGTGTGGGGTTAAGGTGAAGTGGTTTGTAATGGAAAATGTAGACCGGATCTTAAAATCGGAGACGCTTTATAAGGCAATTGACCAATTTGAAAAAGCCGGATATGGATTGACTAAGGTTGTCTTGGACGCATCGAAATGTGGTGTTCCCCAAAAGAGAAAGCGTTTTTTCCTTGTTGGGGAATTTGGGGGCAAGGATGGTTTTTTGGAAAATTCCCTGTTGGGGGATCAGAAAGAAAAAAGCATGACGGTCAGGGAATATTTGGGGGATGAGTTCGGGATAGATTATTATTACAGACATCCAAGGTCCTATGCGAGGAGGGGGATTTTTAGCATGGATGAGCCTAGTCCTACGGTCCGGGGGGTTAACCGGCCGGTTCCGGGCACTTATAAGATTCATAGCGGTGACGCAACGGATGATCTATCAAAAGTACGCCCGCTTACAACGTTGGAGCGGGCAAGGATCCAGACATTCCCAAAGGGTTATATTTTTGAGGGAAGTAAAACTGATTTGGAGCAGATGATAGGAAATGCGGTGCCGGTAGAATTGGCGGCTTATGTAGGAAGACATTTATTGGGTTATATCAATGTTGGCCAGGGTGCAAAAATGGGGAGGGGATTAAGCGGTATTGGATTGAGATGAAAAATATTGTGGGTTGAAGTAGTAAAGTACGATGATTAAAATGTTAAAGGAACAGTGTATATAACTGTTTGGATATTTTTTTGGCCGTGAAAAGGAATTGATGAGGATGGGCACATGTTATTTTGAACTTAAAACAATAAATGGAGTGTGAGATTATGGTTTTGGAAGAATTTGATGAAAACAAGCGGGCCGCCGTTAACCCGGACGATATTATGAAACCGGTAAAGGGGATGCCCAAAACAGCAGTTACCTGCTTTGCAAAGGAAACTTTCCTGCGGATGCTTGATACGTTCGGGGGTGAAAAAATCGCAGAAACAGTGGTTGCAAATATGGAAATCCCTGTGTATAAGACGGTTTATAAGGGTGTGGAACTGGCACTTTTTATGTCCGATGTGGGAGCGCCTGCCTGTGTTGCAGCGCTGGAGGATATTTATTGCATGGGGGCGGAAAGGATTGTGATGTTCGGGACTTGTGGCGTGCTTGACGCGGAAATTGCGGATTGTTCCATTATCATCCCAGATGCCGCGGTGCGGGATGAGGGGACAAGTTTCCACTATGCGCCGCTATCGGACGAAATTGCAGTCAATACGAAATACATCGGGGATTTTAAGGAAATGCTGGATGGGATCGGCTGCAGTTACACGGTAGGGAAAACCTGGACGACGGACGGCGTATACCGGGAGACGAGGGGGAAAGTGGAAAGGCGCAAGGAAGCGGGCTGTATCTGCGTGGACATGGAATGCTCCGCCGTGGCGGCATTGGCATGGTTCCGGGAAAAGGATGTGTTCCAGTTTTTTTATGCGGCGGACAACCTGGATGCGGAAGTGTGGGATGAGAGAAGTCTGAGGAATACGGTGAATCTTTCGGCGAAGGATAAGGTAGCAATGCTGGCGATGGATTTTGCGGTGAGGATTGAGGAAGAAAATGTTTGAAAGTATGGACGTGCCGAAATGAAAGGGCGTGTTCTTGCAAAGGATTTGTTGGAAATCAGCTTCCTTTTCTGTAACCATCCCCTTTTTCCCCGCAAGGTTGATGAAGATTACGAGGAAGAATATCGCACGGCAGGGAGGAACCATCCCTGCGCCCTTTTCAGCTACGAAGATCTTGAATCGGGCAAACTTTCCCTTTACGGGCAAACAATCTCCGGTTTGACAATATACAGAGGGTGGATGATGGAACCCGCCCTGTACAGGAATTTTTATTCCCTTTTGGAGGAAAGAGGAATTATTTTGGTCAATACGCCGGAGGAATATGGGCGCTATCATTTGTTGCCCGGGTGGTATGATGATTTTAAGGATGAAACACCGGAAACCGTCTGGACATTGGGCAATGACATGGAAGATATTTTTCAAATAACGGAAAATCTTGAAGGCTCCTATATTATAAAAGATTATGTGAAAAGCAGGAAGCACGAATGGTATGATGCGTGCTTTATTCAGGACATCCGAAATAGAAATGCTGCCGGTAAAATAATCAGGAATTTTATACAACGGCAGGGCAGCGGTCTTGTGGGCGGTGTGGTTCTCCGCAAGTTTGAAAAATTAAAGCAAATCGGTTTTCACGAGCAAAGCGGGATGCCTTTATCGGAAGAATATAGGGTTTTCATATATGCAGGAAAAATTCTTGCGATGGACAATTACTGGACGGAGAAATCTGTTGTTTCAATCTCGGATGAAGAATACCGGTGGATTGCATCGGTTGCTGCGAGAATAAAAAGTAATTTTGTAACGGTGGACATTGCGCGGAAAGAGGACGGGAGTTTAATGGTAATGGAGCTTGGTGACGGGCAGGTTTCGGGATTGCAGCAGTTAGGAGCAGATGTGTTTTATAGGGGCTTTGGCGAAGGGCATCTTTGACATATAACATTACGTCATCCGCAAAAGAGTAAAACGAATAAAAGTATAGAAAAGAGATTACATTTTAATATTATTACATAATAATCATATGCAGAAAGGAAAACGACAATGCAAGACTTAACAACAACCACGGCAACGGCCGGCAGAACAACAACAGAAACTGCAACAACAGCCATGGCAGCACCGTTTGGCTACCTTACCGAATTCCAACAATACCTAAATACCGCCATCACCCCCTATCATTGTGTTTCCTCCGCCATTGCCCTTTTAAAAGAATCCGGCTTTGAGGAAATTTCTTTCCTGACCCCTTTCACCCTCCATCCCGGCGGCAAATACTACCTCACCCCGTATGGTACCATGCTTTTCGCCTTCACCATCGGCACCGCCGCCCTCACCGCCCAATCTTTCCATATTGCGGCGGCACACACGGACTATCCATGCCTTCACCTCAAACCGACCCCGGAGCTTGCCTCAAACGGCTACCTCCGCCTGAACACCGAAGTCTATGGCAGTCCGGTCCTCAATACTTGGCTTGACCGTCCGCTCTCCCTCGCGGGCCGCGTGGCACTTCGCAGTGAAGACACCTATGGGCCACTTCTTCGCCTCTACGATGCGGGCAGGCCATTGCTCACCATCCCGAACCTTGCCATCCACATGAACCGCAAGGTCAACGAGGGTATCGAACTTAAAAAACAATCGGACCTTTTGCCGCTTTTGGGTTTAAAAGGTGAGGCGGAGGAAGCGGATCCGCAATATTTCCTTGAATTCTTTGCAAAAGAGCTTTCCTGTGCAAAAGAAGACATACTCGATTTTGACCTTTACGTCTACAACGCGGAAGAAGGCACCCGCGTCGGCATGAACGGCGAATTTTTCTCCGCGCCGCGTCTTGATAACCAGACCTCCTGCTATGCGCTTTTGCGTGCGATTGCGGACGGCGGCAGGGAGGACGGGATCAACGTCATCGCCCTGTACGACAATGAGGAGGTCGGAAGCCACACGAAGCAAGGTGCGGATTCCATGCTGCTCATGCTTGTGCTCGAAAAAATCTACGCGGCACTTGGCATGGATAAATGCGCCCTAAATGATGCAATCCTGCGCAGTTTCCTGTTCTCGGTTGATGTGGCACACGCGCTGCACCCGAACCATCCGGAAAAATATGACCCGGTCAACCGCGCGCTGATGAACGATGGCGTGGTGCTCAAACTTGGCATCAACCAGCGTTATTCCTACGATGGCGAGGCGGTTGCAATTGCGCAGCAGCTCTGCGGGAAGGCGGGCGTGAAATATAAGAAATTCGTGAATCACGCCGATATGGCAGGAGGGGGAACATTAGGACCAATCATTTCCTCGTGGCTGCCGATGAAGACGGTGGATATCGGGGTGCCGATCCTTGCCATGCATTCGGCGCGGGAATTGATGGGGATTGAGGATGAGGGGCATTTGATCCGGATGATGACGGCGTTCTTCTCGTAATGCGGGCCAGGCGCGCAGGTGGCTGTAAGGGCAGCTCCCGGCGGGGTAGGATGTTTTTGCGGTGTCAAATATCAATTCGCGAAGATCATCGAAAAAATAGACTTACGCAATCATTAAAAAAATCTG
>CAYMGZ010000285.1:0-1987 GCA_964390095.1 uncultured Lachnospiraceae bacterium
GGCATTCGTAGATATCATCCGCGCCGTACTTGTCCGTATACGATTTTACAAGAGCCTTCCTCCTGTTTACTGAACGCGACTCCGGGAAGCAGTCACGGCTGACTGCCACAATACCAATTTTCACTTTTGGAATGTTGTTCATGTGTTTTATACCTTCACCTTTCCTTTATTTGCGGCGCACCGCACCCCGCGGTGGCCTTGTACTAATATTATATTGCTTGGATGCCAAAAAGTCAATCCGCTAACCGCTTAGATTGTGCGAAGTTTTAATCAAAAAATGCGAATCGGCCACCAAGGCTCTTCCTGCTTGCCTTATTGTCCGCCAATCCGCATGGTTCCTGATCTAGTATCTGTTTTTATCCGGCATAAATCAGTATCCCCTGATCCCCTCCAGCGATTCATCATTCTCAATCCAGTCCTTCACCGTGACCACCCGGTATTCCTCGCGCGTGTCGCGGATGATAACCTGTTCAATGCCTGCGTTGATGATCAGGCGCTTGCACATGGCACAACTGTTGCCATTTACGATATAAGTATCGGATGGCAATTCAAACCCGACCAGATATAATGTCGCGCCAAGCATCTTCTCGCGCGATGCACTGATGATCGCGTTTGCCTCCGCGTGGACGCTCCGGCAAAGCTCGTAACGCTCCCCGCGCGGGATCGCCATTTTCTCGCGCAGGCAGTAGTTTAGGTCCGAACAGTTTTTCCTGCCCCTGGGTGCCCCGACATAACCGGTTGAGATGATCTCGTCGTTTTTTACAATGACGGCACCGTAAATCCGCCTTAAGCAAGTGCTGCGCCTTGATACAGCTTCCGCAATATCCAGATAGTAATTGGTCTTATCCCTGCGTTCCATCCTCGCCTCCTATATTAAGTTCCGCATACCCCCTCCCAGTGCCCTGTTCCGGCAGAGGGATTTTTTCTCCGTTCCTCCGAAAAATTCCCTCTGGGGCACTGTACGGGCGTATGCTGTTTAAGTTCCGCATACCCCGTATATTCTAAAAGGCATATGACATATAGTGTGTTTCGTTAATGATGGTTTCCCAAGTCTTATAATCTACCTCGCCCGTTACCGCAAGCCCCCGGCTTCTCTGGTATTTTTCAATGGCATTCGCCGTTTTGCTGCCGTACACGCCATCCACCGACACCGAAAATCCGAGCTCCCGCAGGCGCTGCTGCAGGTTGCGCACATCCGAACCAGCCATATAGCCGCCCTTTACCTTCAGGGTGCGGAACGGGAAATTGCCCTGATAAGTTAACATCCCAAGTTCAAAATATTGGAAATGCATCGTATCCGCACAGATTTCAAAATTCCCGCCCCAGAACCAGCCATATTTCTCAAAAATTGCAATCACTTCATCCGGGATACAGTACGGGTTTGTCTTATCACGCAAATCATTGCCCTTGCCAAGGTAATAATCATTGTCATAATCCCCCGGATTGATGTCAATTGCAGCCCCGAATGAATGGATGGACATCAGCCTCGACTTGCTCAATCCCACACCGCCAACCTTGCGGTACATGTAACCCCTGATTACCTTGATTGGGAAACGGATATCAAGCGCGTAAATCTCATCGAAAATTTTTTGTACATTCTTGGCCAATTTTTTATTGATTGTCAATTGGGCAGAAGACGTATACCGCCTGCCGGAAGCGGCTATTTTCCAGACCGGTATCGTGATTGTCTTCATGTTTTTTGCCGCCTGTGCCGCACTCCTATAACCTTCCGGCGGATTATCAATGGATATCACTTTCGCGTCAATGCCAAGAAGATACTGGTAACGCGCATCATCGCTTTCCGTCGGCACCGCCCAGGAAGGCGATTTCGTCGGTTTTGGGGTCGGGGTTTGCTGGTCTGCATCCGGATTTTCCCCCGGAATCGGTTTCCCTTCCTCCCCATAACCGTCCGGGGTTGGGGTCGGGGTCTTTCCCGGCTTCTTTGTCGGGGTCGGCTTCCCTTCTTCCCCTGCGTCCTCCGTCGGGG
>CAYMGZ010000285.1:2087-4439 GCA_964390095.1 uncultured Lachnospiraceae bacterium
GGGGTCTTTCCCGGCTTCTTTGTCGGGGTCGGCTCCCCTTCTTCCCCTGCATCCTCCGTCGGGGCTGGGGTCGGGGTCTTTCCCGGCTTCTTTGTCGGGGTCGGCTTCCCTTCTTCCCCTGCGTCCTCCGTCGGGGTTGGGGTCGGGGTCTTTTTCGGCTTCTTTGTCGGGGTCGGTTCCGCTTCTTCCCCTGCGTCCTCTGTCGGGGTTGGGGTCTTTTTCGGCTTCTCTGTCGGGGTCGGCTCCGCCTCTTCCCCTGCGTCCTCCGTCGGGGTTGGCTCCCCACCCTCCTCTGGCCGTTCCCCATCCGGATCACCTTCTTCCGGCACATCTTCCTCCGAACCCACGCGCTCCCCACCCTCGGTAATCTCCGCCGCATATGTATGCATGTTCATCCCAACCTGCAGCTCCCCTGCCAGCATTGCGGCAATAAGCAAGGCACACACTTTCCCAAGCGTCCTGCCATATCCTCGTTTTCCCTTTTCCTCCGGCACATTCTTTCCTTCCGTCATCATCAAACTACCTCACTTCCACAGACCCACAATATATTATATTTTGGCATGCCATAATTCCCCAGAAAAATCCAATTTCTTTTAGTTTCCCTTTCCGGAACAACAGCACATACACCATACTAGCGCCGAAATGTGTTAAAAATAAGGCATTTTCATTTCTCACCGTTATATTTCCTTTATTTTCAAGAGTTCGTGGCACTTCCACCAACTTTTACACCAATTTATACTGCTTAACAGTTAAAATTTCCGAGTAACACGACTACATAACCCCCATTTCTTTCTCAATGGTCTCCCCCAAGACATGGCAGTACAAATCCATCGTCATTTGCAATATTCTTGGATTCATTTCCCTTGCAATGCAATTAAATGCGGTTAGGCCAAGATGGCAAACAAGATTGATCCACAAAAAATACAATTCACAGGTTAAAACCCCAAACTGTTTCAGCCCTCTCATCTCATCCTTGCCAATTCAACAAAACTATGTTATACTTCTGACTAAAAAATAATTGTATTACAAAATAACAGACTCTCAACCAAAAAAGGGGGCATTCCCATGCCAAAACAATACCGCGTCAAATGCCATGAAACGGACTTTGCCTGCCGTGGAACCGTAAAATTCAACAACTCCACCTTCCCCATCGAAGGGCTTTTGCCGGGCGAGACCGCCTACATCGAGCTCGTTTACGGCAAAGACCGCGCGGGCAACACCGCAAAACTCGCCACTCTCGAAACCGCCTCGCCCGACCGCAGGGATCCATTCTGCCCCGCATTTTCCCGCTGCGGCGGCTGCAGCCTGCAGCATACCTCCTACGAAAACCAACTCGCGTTGAAACAAACTGCCGCCCAAAAACTCCTTGGCCGCTTTGGCACCGTTTCCGCCATCATCGGCATGAAGGAACCCTACCATTACCGCCACAAAATCCACGCCACCTTCTCCCACTCCCGCCGTGGCCTGGAGCTTGGCATTTACGAGGAAAACACACACAGGGTCGTATCCGTCTCCGGCTGCGCCATCCAAAACAAATCCGCCAACGAAATCCTCACCACCATCCGCAAACTTGCCACTAAATTCCGCCTTCCTGCGTACAACGAGGACACCGGCAAAGGACTTTTGCGCCATGTCCTCATCCGCTGCGGCTACGCCACGCACCAGATTATGGTCGTGTTTGTCCTCGGCGGAACCAATTTCCCCGGCCGCAGCCATTTTATTGAAGAACTGCGCGCCGCCCACCCGGGAATCACAACAATCGTCCAGAACATCAACTCCAAAAAGACCAGCATGGTCCTTGGCGACCAGGAAACGGTCCTATACGGAAAAGGCTACATTGAAGACACCCTCTGCGGCCTGCATTTCCGCATCTCACCGAAATCCTTCTATCAGGTCAACCCGGAACAGGCAGAAATCCTCTACCGGACGGCCATTGACTTCGCGGAACTGACCGGGGAGGAAATTGTGCTTGATGCTTACTGCGGCACCGGAACGATTGGCCTGATTGCGGCAGGGAAGGCCGCGAAGGTCATCGGGGTGGAAAACAATGCCGCCGCCGTTTTTGATGCGCGGGCGAATGCAAAGGCGAACGGGGTAGGAAATGCCGAGTTTGTGCGGGCGGATGCGACGGAATTTATGAAGGGTATGGTGGGGAAAGTTTCTGGTACAAATAAAAATAAAGCGGACATGCCACCCCATCCGGATGTCATAATCATGGATCCGCCCAGGGCCGGGGCAACAGAAGAATTTTTAAAAACAGTGGCTACCACTGCTCCGGCGCGGGTGGTTTATGTGTCGTGCAATATGGAAACATTGGCAAGGGATCTTCAAGTGCTTAAAAACGGGGGATAT
>CAYMGZ010000286.1:0-3064 GCA_964390095.1 uncultured Lachnospiraceae bacterium
TTATAGGCAATAAAAAAACAGGTTTTTGTCCTGTTCTTTTATTGCCTCTTATACCCAAAGCTCAAAAAGAACCTAGCTACGCGCCAAAACTGCCCTTATAATCCAAAAATGCCGGGAAAGCAGGCGTATAAACGAAATCCGCCCGCCCTTATTGTACCCCGCTATTAGAAAAGATTATAGGATGACTGTGGTTGTCCTGAATTTGTTTCACCTCAGCTACCGATAAACCCGCACATTTTGCAACAGTTTCCACTGAAATATTGTTGGCCAACATGCTTACTACCATCTCTTCTTTTCCTTGCTGAAGGCCAAGGGCAATGCCCTGCTCCTTCCCTTGCTGAAGGCCAAGGGCAATGCCCTGCTCCTTCCCGAGTACAATACCACGCTGCTCACCACGGCTTTCCACATCAGCAAATGCATCAAACATTGTTATTCCCCCTCCTTTCTTCCCTACCCGTGCCAATGTTTCCTCAAACCTGCCATTCCCCGTAAGCACTGTCATAAGCTGGAATGTTCCATCCACATGCTTAATCTCATCCTTGGACGGCACATAACTTTTATTCTTCCGGACCTGCACAAAATAATCCGCGACAAACCGGAAGTCACTCCGGAACATCCTGACCTGCTCATCGGACAGGTATGCAACCTCAAACAAGTTGATCTTATAGTCGTTCACGTATGGTTTTAAGTCCTCACTTATGTCAATGCAGTCATACAATGTCTCCGGTTTTCCCCACCGCTTCTCCCCAAAATACAAAACCAACGTAACAACCGGATAGCAAGACCTGTCAGCTTCCTTCCTCAACAGCTGCTCCCGGTAGGCGGCTCCATCATACCCAATCACACGCAGCGGCATATAACCATCCTCTTTTGTCTGGTTCTCAAACCCGTATAGTGCGATCCGGATCCCGGCACCGTTCCCCTTCCAGTACTTTGCAACATCACGTTCCTGTGCATGAAGACCATCCGCTGATTTATATGACGAACCAGAACGGGCATCGGACAAAGACTCTTCCTGTACAACCTGTCTGCCATCGAAAAGCAGCACATTCACGATATCGGCAAAGACATCATTGTAGCTTTCTAGGTCTTTCTCCGCAATATCCTTTTCTGCCATATTCCCCCCTCCTTATTGTAACTACATTATACCCGAAAACGTTAGGGGATGCAAGCGAAAGATGGCCTTTCCAAATCACAGGAAATCCATCAGCGATATCTGGTTCGAAATCGGGATATCACCAAGAAGCCCAAGCTCCGCCATTTTATCACAGTTTGTCTGGCTGACCTTACACCGGTCGCGGAAATCCTCCCTCGATAAAAACGGCCCGTCCGCCGCCGCCTCCACAATCTGGTCCGCCGCCTTATCCCCAAGCCCTTCAATCGTGGAAAGGCACGGCATGATCCTTTTATCGCTCACAATCTGGAACGCGTGCGCCTTGGCTGTAAAAATATTGATCGGTTCGAATTCATAGCCCCTCGCGTACATCTCTTCCACAAGTTTCATGTCCTTGTAGGTGTCCTCCTCCTTCTGCGAGAGTTTTTCTTTAAAATCGGAGGAATTCATGCGCCGCTTGTATTCCGCCATATGCATCCGCAGCCGTTCCTTGCCAAGGCACATCAGCTCATAGTTAAACGCCGACGCGCGGATGCTGAAATATGCCGCATAATAAGCGAGCGGATAATATACTTTAAAATACCCGATGCGGAATGCCATCATGACATAGGCACAGGCATGCGCCTTCGGGAACATGTATTTGATGCGCCGGCACGACCAGATATACCAATCCGGCACGCCGTGGGCGAGCATTTCCGCCTCCATCTCGTCCGTCACGCCCTTGCCCTTTCTGACGCTTTCCATGATTTTAAACGCATGCCCGTTCTCAATGCCCATCTGGATCAAATAGGTCATGATATCGTCGCGCGTGCAGATGGCGGTGGAGAGCGTGCAGGTGCCTTCCTGGATCAGCGTCTGCGTATTGTTCAGCCACACATCCGTGCCGTGCGAAAGCCCGGAGATGCGGATCATGTCCGAAAAACTCTGCGGCCTTGTGTCGCGCAGCATCTGCATGACGAAGTCCGTGCCAAGTTCCGGCAGACCGAGCGACCCAAGGTCGCATCCGCTGATGTCGGCGGGTGTGATGCCGAGCGCCTTGGTCGAGGCAAAGAGCGAGATGACTTTCGGGTCGTCCATGCGGATTTTTTTTGCGTCAATCCCCGTAAAATCTTCCAGCACGCGGATCATGGTCGGATCATCATGCCCAAGGATGTCAAGCTTTAGCAGGTTGTGGTCGATGGAATGGTATTCGAAATGCGTGGTCACGATTTTCGTTGTCATATCGTTCGCCGGGTGCTGTAAGGGCGTGAAGGAGTTGATGTCCTCGCCGTGCGGCAGCACGACAATGCCGCCCGGGTGCTGCCCGGTCGAACGGCGCACGCCGGTACAGCCGAGCGCAATGCGTTCCATCTCCGCCGGGCGCTGGTGTTTTTCATGTTCCTCGTTGTATTTTTTGACATAGCCGAATGCCGTTTTGTCCGCTACTGTGCCGATGGTTCCGGCGCGGAACGTATGCCCCGCCCCGAAGATGACTTCCGTGTACTCGTGCGCTTTGCTCTGGTATTCGCCGGAAAAATTCAGGTCGATATCCGGTTCCTTATCCCCGTTAAAGCCAAGGAACGTTTCGAACGGAATGTTGCTGCCATCCTTTGAGAGCATCTGCCCGCACTGCGGGCAGGCGCGGTCGGGCATGTCACAGCCGCAGCTCATAGCGTAGGGCTTTACCGCATCCGAGTCAAAATCCACGTAATGGCATTTTTCGCAGTAATAATGCGGCGGCAGGGGATTGACTTCCGTGATGCCGGACATGGTCGCGACAAAAGAGGAACCGACCGAGCCACGCGAGCCGACAAGATAGCCGTCCTCGTTTGATTTCCACACGAGTTTCTGTGCGATGATGTACATGACCGCAAAGCCGTTTTTGATGATGGAGTTTAATTCGTGCTCTAAGCGGTCTTCCACCTGCGGCGGAAGTTTCGGGCCGTAGATCGCGTGCGCTTTTTCATAGCA
>CAYMGZ010000286.1:3074-4421 GCA_964390095.1 uncultured Lachnospiraceae bacterium
CGGGGCACATTTGTCCGGGCGCACCGGGGAGATTTTTTCCACCATGTCCATGATTTTCCTTGGGTTTGTTATAACTAATTCCTCCGCTTTTTCCGGGGAAAGGTAGCGGAATTCATTTAGCATTTCCTCCGTGGTGCGAAGGTAAAGCGGGGCTTGGTTATCCGCATCCTTAAAGCCCTTGGAATTCATGATAATCCGGCGGTAAACCTCATCCTCCGGGTTTAAAAAGTGTACGTCGCACGTCGCCACCACCAGCTTGTGATACTGCTCCCCAAGCGCGATGATTTTCTTGTTGATTGCAATCAAATCCTCCTCCGACTGCACCGCCGAAGTTTTCGGGTCTTCGATCATGAAGCGGTTGTTGCCGAGCGGCTGTATTTCATAATAATCGTAAAACTCGCACAGGCGGTGGATTTCATCCGGCGACTCGCCGCGCAGGATGGCCTGGTAGAGCTCCCCCGCCTCGCAGGCGGAGCCAAGGATTAAGCCTTCCCGGTATTTGCTTAGCATGCTTTTCGGGATGCGCGGGGAGCGCTGGAAATATTCCAAGTGTGATGCGGATACCATGCGGTAAAGGTTGATCCTGCCGATGTCGTTGCGGCAGAGCAAAATCGCATGGTACGGGCGCATTTTTTTGATGATGTCCGGCGCGATCTCGGCGCGCTCGTTGATGTCGCGCAAGGTCTTGTAACCGCGCTCTTCCATCATCTGTAAAAATTTTACATAAATTTCTGCCGTGCAGCCTGCGTCATCAACCGCACGGTGATGGTTTTCCAGCGAAACCGAAAGTTCCTTCGCCACCGTGTCAAGCTTGAAATTGTGCAGCTCCGGCAGCAAGACGCGCGCAAGCCCCACGGTGTCCACGATTGTGTAATCCGCTGGGAGCCCCAGGTCTTTTGCATTTTTCGCGATAAAGCCCGTGTCAAAGCGGGCGTTGTGCGCGACGAGGATGCAGCCTTCGCAGAACGCTAAGAATTTTGGCAGCACAAGGTCGATGGTGTCCGCCCCCATCACCATTTCGTCCGTAATGCCGGTTAATTTTTCAATCTCGAACGGGATCGGCACCTGCGGGTTGACGAAAGTGGAGAATTTCTCCGTGATCGCGCCATCCACGACTTTGACCGCGCCGATTTCGATGATCTTGTCGTTCTGGTTGCTAAAACCGGTCGTCTCGATGTCAAAGACGACCGCCGGGCATTTCAGTTCCTGCCCTTTGTCGGCGCGCACGATCTCCTCCAGGTCATCGACAAGATAGGCCTCCATGCCGTAGATGATCTTGAAGGCTTTCGCGCGCGCGATGTCCTCCTCGTTTTTGAGTTTTTTGATGTCGATGGCGTGGTTTGCGAC